>NZ_JBFREQ010000007.1:0-259420 GCF_052114385.1 Variovorax sp. M-6
CTGGCTGGAGGCGTCGCAGCTGCAGGCGTACTGCAAGGCGTCGATCGCGAGCTACAAGGTGCCGAGGTACGTGGAGTTCGTGACGAGCTGGCCGCTGACGGGCAGCCAGAAGATCCGCAAGCTGGAGCTCAAGGCCAGGGCTCAGGCCACGCTGGAGGCGGCGGCATGACGGCAACGGGCTGTTCCATCGCCGAATGGGATGCACGCGCGAGCGGCGTGGGCGACTTCGCCGTGCTCGACGTCCGCGACCCGGTCGAGTTCGAGCGCGGACACATCCCGGGGGCCACCTCGCTGCCGCGCCGTCGCATCGAGTTTCGCATTGCCGAGCTCGTGCCGGACCGCGCCACGCCGATCGGGATCTATGGCGATGCCGACGCGCGGGCCGCGCTGGCGGCCGACACGCTGGCGTCGCTGGGCTATGGCTGCGTTCACTGGCTCGACGGTGGCCTCCCGGCGTGGCGCGCGGCGGGTCGCGCGGTCGCGAGCGGGAGCAATGTGCCCAGCAAGCGCTTCGGCGAGCAGGTGCAGCACGAGCGCGCCGTCCCGGCCATCGATGCCGGCACCTTGAGCCGCTGGCAAGCCGAAGGGCGACGCATCGCCGTCTGCGATGTGCGCACGCCGCAGGAGCATGTGCAGGCCTGCATTCCGCAGGCGGAGTCGGTCCCCAGTTTCGACATCGCATTGCACGCGGCCGATCTGGCCGAGGGCGCCGACACGGTCGTGCTGCATTGCGCCGGCCGCACGCGCAGCATCATCGCCACCCAGAGCCTGCGCGAGATGGGCATCGACCACGTGGTCGCGCTCGAGAACGGCACGATGGGCTGGGCGCTGGCGGGGCTGGCGCTCGAGCACGGGTCGCGCGGCGCGCGCCGTCCGCCATCGGCCAAGAGCCGCGCCTTCGCCGAGCGGAAGTCCGCGGCGCTCGCGCTCGGCGCCGGCGTGCGGCGCATCGACGCCAACGCCCTGGCGGCGCTGCTTGCCGGCACCGGAGTCAATCGCTATGTGTTCGACGTCCGCGGCGTGAGCGAATTCGAGTCCGGGCACATCGAAGGATCGATCGCGCTGCCCGGCGGCCAGGCCGTCCAGCGCGCCGACGATTTCATGCCGGTGCGTTCGGCGCCGATCGTGCTGGTGGACGAGGACGAGGCCCGCGCGAACCTCACCGGCACCTGGCTGCGCCGGATGGGCTTCCCGGAGGTCGCGGTGCTGGCCGGAGGGCTTCGCGCGTGGCGAGCGTCGGGCAGGCCGCTGGCGGCCGGCCGCGGGCGCGGCGGCGCGCTCCACGCCGGCCGCACCGCAGCAACCGCGCCGCTGTCGGTCGAGGACTGCCTGGCGTGGCGCCAGACGCATGCGGATGGGCTGGTGCTCGATGTCGATACGAGCCGGAGCTTCGGCCGCGGCCACCTGCCCGGCGCGCAGTGGCTTCCGCGAGGCTGGCTCGAACTGCGCATCGGGGCGCTGGCGCCGTCGACCGGGCGCTGGCTGCTGCTGACCTGCGCCTCGGGCCTGCAGGCGCCGCTGGCCGCCGCCGCCCTGCGGCGGATGGGCTATGAGCGGGTCGCGTGCCTGGCCGGCGGCACGCGCGCCTGGGCCGCCGCCGGACATGCGCTCGCCACCGCCGAGCTCGGGCCGCAGGATGACGAACTGCTGGCGCCGTACGAACGCGGCGAGCAGGCGATGCGCGACTACATCGACTGGGAAAAACTGCTTGCGCAGCCGTCGGCGGCGCAAGAGCCCCCGGTCCCTCCTTCCGTCGATTCCACAGAGAGGCAAAGATGAACTTCAACTTCAGTCAATCGCAGCAGGATCTCTACGAGCTCGTGGGCTATCTGGCGCGCGAGCACTTCGCGGCCCGTGCCGCTGAAGCCGAGGCGACCCAGTCGCTGCCGCTCCAGAACCTGAAGGATTTCCAGGCGCACGGACTGCTCGGGCTCACCATCGCGCGCGAGCACGGCGGCAAGGGCAGCGGCGTCATGGGCGAGGACCCGGTGCTCTATCTGCTCGCCATCGAGCAGACTGCGCGGGTCGACCTGTCGACGGCGCATTGCCTTCACATCCACCTGCACGCCTGTCATTTCATCGACCAGACCGGCACGCCCGAGCAGCGTCGGATGCTGCTGCGCCCCGTGCTGGAGGCCGGCGAACTGATCGGTGCCGTCGGCAGCGAGCCCGGCCGGACGGCGCGCGGCATGAACATGTTCAACACCGTCGCGCAGCCCTTGCGCGACGGCTACGTGCTCAATGGCCGGAAGAACTACGCGACGCTGGCGACCGTGGCCTCGAACCTGATCGTGTTCGCGACCCTTCGCGGTTCCGAGCCGGCCGAGGGCAATGTCGCCATCGCGGTGCCGCGCGGCGCCGACGGCTTCTGCGTCGTGGACGACAGCTGGGATCCGGTCGGCATGCGGGCCGCCATCAGCCCCGACGTGCTGCTCGAGCAATGCTTCGTGCCCGGCGACCGTCTCATCGGTTCGCCCGGCACCTATCCGCGCGAGCGATGGCAGGCGCGGCACTACCTGTCGCTCTCGGCGCAGTACCTCGGCGCCTGCGAAGGGCTCTTCGACAGCCTGAGCGAATACCTGCCGCGGCGCGGCACCGCGGGCGACAGCTTCACGCAGTTGCGGCTCGGCGAGATCCGCGTCGCGATCGACTCGGTGCGCTGGCTGGTCTACCGCGCGGCCTGGCTCTGGACGCAGGGCGACCTGCAGCAGGCCGAACTGTTCTCGCTCGTCGCCCGGCACCAGGCCACGCTGTGCGCGACATCGGTGATGGACAAGGCCGCGCAGATCGCGGGTTCGCACGCACTGACGGGGCAAGGCCCGTTCCAGCGAATGATGCGCGACCTGCGCATCCACACGCTGCATTCCAACGTTGACAAGTCCGCCGCGACCATCGGCAAGTACCACCTGGGCCAGAGCTTCGACACGGGAGACCGCCTGTGAGGATCCGCACTTTCAAAGCCGCCGCAAAACCCGCGTCTGGCGCGGAGGCCGCCCGATGAGCGCCGAACTCGACACCCGACGCTTCCGCGACGCCATGCGGCGCTTCGCCACCGGCGTGACGATCATCACCACGCGCGACACCGAGCACACGCCGGTGGGGTTGACCGCCAACTCCTTCAACTCGGTCTCGCTGACGCCGCCGCTCGTGTTGTGGAGCCTCAACAAGCACGCGCGAAGCCTGCCGATCTTCATGGAGGCGGAGCACTACGCCGTGAGCGTGTTGTGCGCCGACCAGATGCCGCTGGCGGCCCGGTTCGCATCACCGATCGACGATCGCTTCGAGGGGGTCGAGTGGCATCGCGGACCGACCGGCGTGCCGCTGTTCGAAGGCTGCGTGGCGTGGTTCGAATGCGCCAGCGTGCACCGCTACGAGGGTGGCGACCACGTCATCTTCGTGGGCGAGGTGCTCAACTTCGGTCACAGCGACAAGGTGCCGCTGCTGTATGCGGGGGGCGCCTACGGTGTGCCGGCGGCGCACCCGGCGCTGCCGCCCTCAGGCCCATGAGACGCTGAGGTCATCGAGCTTGCGCGCGAGCGCTCGCGTTTCCTTCAGCAGCATGCGCGCGAGTTCTTCCCGTC
Source organism: Variovorax sp. M-6 (assembly GCF_052114385.1). Lineage (NCBI taxonomy): Bacteria > Pseudomonadati > Pseudomonadota > Betaproteobacteria > Burkholderiales > Comamonadaceae > Variovorax > Variovorax sp. M-6. The sequence goes on from NZ_JBFREQ010000007.1 coordinate 3,582, forward strand.
GCGGTCCCTCGAAGCGCTCCCGGATGCCGGCGATGCTGATCGCGGCGTAGGGCGGCCCGCCGCGCGTGTGGATCGCGGCGCCGAGCGCACCCACGCCGGGCAGGACGTTCTCCTCGTTGATCGAGAAGCCGGCGGCGCGCGATTCGGCGATGACCTCGCGCAGGCGCTCGCCCGTGATCCGTCCGAACGACTGCAGTCGGGGGCTGTTGACCGCGATGATGCGGCCCACTTCGTCGTCGCTCAGGCTGAGCATCAGCGCGACGCTGGCGGCGCCGACGCCCAGCGGCCGGCGGGTGCCGACTTCCATGGTGCGGGTGCGAATGGGGTAGCTGCCTTCGACGAGCGCCAGGCAGACCGTGTCGAAGCCGCTTCGCACGACGAGGTAGACCGTATCCTGCGTGCTTTGCCCGATGCGTTCGAGCGTCGGCTGGCACACCTCCTTGAGGTTGAAGTAGGGCGACGCGGCCAGTCCGAGTTCGTAGACCACGTGGCCCAGCCGATAGCACTTGGTGACCGGGTCCTGCATGACCATGCCCTGCGACACCAGTCCCTTCACGATGCGATGCGCGGTCGGCCGCTCGAGCTCCATGGCGCTCGCGATGTCGACCAGGCGCATGCCCTTCTGGAAGGCCGCGATCTCGCGCAGCATCGCGACGGCACGGTGGATGGTCTGCGTGCCCCGCGGATGGGTGGCGTTGGTGGCCCTGGCGGTCTTGGCCGCGGTCTTCGGCTTTTTGACGGCGGCAACCGGTTTGGATGTCTTCTTGCGTGCGGCGGTCGATCGCACGGGCGTTGTTGTTTTCATGCTCGCGGAATCCCGGCGTATTCACATGTTGGAATTATAGGAGTGCGCGCCCCCTCGGCACGGCGGCCGGCGGCGGGCGCTCCCTGCGGAAGGCGGCGCATTGGCTGACGAAATCCTGGGCCCCGCGGCCCAGTTGCTTGTCGCGGTGAAGGACCATGGCCAGGCGCCGCACGGCGGGCGGCAGGCGTGTCCGCAGTTCGACCAGTGTGCCCTGGGCCAGGGCCTGCGCGACGGCCTGGCGCGAGAGGCAGCCGAGCGCGGTGCCTGCCGCGACCAGGCGCTTGATCGCCTCCGGGCTGCCGAGCTCGAACCCGACGTCGATCTCGCCCAGATGCTCGAGCAGCCAGCGGTCCGCGGCTTCGCGTGTTCCGGACCCCGTCTCGCGCAAGGCCCAGGAGGCCTCGCGCAGCATGCGCAGGCCCACCGGGCGCCCCGCCAGCGGATGCGTGGGCGCCGCCACGATGACCATCTCGTCGTTCAGCCAGGGCCGCACGATGAGGTCCGGATGCGTCTGCGGGCCTTCGATGAAGCCGACATCGACATCGAAGGCGGCGACCGCCGCGATGACCTCGGTGGTGTTGGCGATCACCAGTCGCACCGGGCTCGCCGGATGGCGCGTCTTCCACTGCCCGACCAGCTCGGGCAGGATGTATTCGCCGATGGTGAGGCTGGCCGCGACGCGCAGCGGCGTGGCGTGATCGCCCGAGAACAGGTGCTGCAGTTCGCCGGCCTGGTCGAGCAGCGACGCGGCGCGCGGCAGCAGCGCGCGTCCGTTCTCGTTGAGCACCAGCCGCCGGCCCACGCGGTCGAAGAGGACGACGCCAAGCGCGGCCTCCAGATCGGCCAGCGCCGTGCTGGCCGCCGACTGCGAGCGCGCAATGCGCTCGGCCGCGGCGCGGGTCGATCCGCCGCGCGCCGTGGCCACGAAGACCTCCAGATGCCGCAGGTTCAGGCGCAGCCGTGCGGCGGCGGCCGAGGGCGTGCCTTGCTCCATTGGTTGATCTGTTTTTCCGATCACAATGATCGTTATTGTGCGCTTTTTCTTTTTAGCGCCAGTGCCTAACATCGACGCGCGAGAGAAGCCGGCGCGAGCCCGACGCCGGCCGCCACAACGCCAACGATGAGACCCGCCGTGTTCAAATTCCTATCCCGCGAACCGCTTCACGATCCGCTGGCGTCGCCGACGCCGGTCGCGCAGACCGAGGTCAAGACCACCACCTGCTACATGTGCGCCTGCCGCTGCGGCATCCGCGTGCACCTGCGCGACGGCGAGGTGCGCTACATCGACGGCAACCCGGACCATCCGCTGAACCAGGGCGTGATCTGCGCCAAGGGTTCGTCGGGGATCATGAAGCAGGTCTCGCCGGCGCGGCTCACGCGTCCGCTCTTGCGCAAGGCCGGCAGCGAACGCGGCGCCGGCGAGTTCGAGCCCATCAGCTGGGAGCGTGCGTTCGACATCCTGACCGAGCGGCTCTCGAAGATTCGCGCCACCGACCCGAAGAAGTTCGCGCTCTTCACCGGCCGCGACCAGATGCAGGCGCTCACCGGCCTGTTCGCACGCCAGTTCGGCACGCCCAACTATGCGGCGCACGGCGGCTTCTGCTCGGTCAACATGGCCGCCGGCATGATCTACACCATCGGCGGCAGCTTCTGGGAATTCGGCGGCCCCGACCTCGACCGTGCCAAGCTGTTCGTGATGATCGGCACCGCCGAAGACCACCACAGCAATCCGATGAAGGTCGCGCTGTCGAAGTTCAAGCGCAACGGCGGCCGCTTCATCTCGATCAATCCGGTGCGCACCGGCTATTCGGCCATCGCCGACGAGTGGATCCCGATCAAGCCGGGGACCGACGGCGCACTCTTCATGGCGTTGCTGCACGAGCTGATCGCGAGCGACCTGATCGACCACGCCTTCCTTCGGCGGTTCACCAATGCGCCGCAGCTGGTGGTGCTGGACGAGGGCGAGCGCGAGGGCCTGTTCGCCTTCGACCCGGAGCGCGGGCCGCCGGGCGACGGGCGCCATCCGCACAACAAGCTGGTCTGGGATACGGCCGGCGGCTGCGTGCGGCCCGCCTATCCCGAAGGCATCGCCGACGGCTGCGAGCCGGCGCTCGAGGGCCGCTACACGCTGGCCGACGGCACCCGCGTGGCGCCTTCGTTCCAGCTGCTGCGCGAGCGCGTCGCGGACTGCACGCCCGAATGGGCGGAAGCCATCACCGGCATCCCGGCCGCGCGCATCCGCCTGCTCGCGCGCGAGATGGGCGAGACGGCGCTGAAGCAGGCCTTGGAACTGCCGATCCCGTGGACCGACGCCTGGGGCAAGAAGCATCCGACCACGCAGGGGCGCCCGGTGGCCTTCCATGCGATGCGCGGGCTGGCCGCGCATTCCAACGGCTTTCAGACGGTGCGCGCGCTGGCGGTGCTGATGAGCGTGCTGGGCACCATCGATGCGCCCGGGGGCTTTCGCCACAAGGCGCCGTACCCGCGCCACATCGTGCCCAACTACCGGGCCTTCAATTCGCCGGAGATGATCCAGCCCAACACGCCGCTCAACGCGGCGCCGCTGGGCTTCCCGGCCAATCCCGACGAGCTGGCCATCAACCCCGACGGCTCGCCGATCCGCATCGACCACGCCTTCTCGTGGGAGCATCCGCTGTCGGCCCATGGGTTGATGCACAACGTCATCACCAATGCGGTGAAGGGCGATCCCTACCGCATCGACACGCTGCTGATCTTCATGGCCAACATGGCGTGGAACTCGAGCATGAACACCATGGGCGTGCGCGAGATGCTCAACCGCAAGGACGACAAGGGCGAGTACATGATCCCCTTCCTGGTGGTGTGCGATGCCTTCCAGAGCGAGACCGTGGCTTTCGCCGACCTCGTGCTGCCCGACACCACCTACCTCGAACGCCACGACGTGATGGGCATGCTCGACCGGCCGATCTCGGAGTTCGACGGGCCGGTCGACTCGGTGCGCGTCCCGGTCGTGCCGCCGACCGGCGAATGCAAGCCGTTCCAGGAGGTGCTGATCGAGCTGGCCTCGCGCCTCAAGTTCCCTGCCTTCACCACGCCCGAAGGCGGGCGCAAGTTCAGCGGCTATCCCGACTTCGTCGTCAACTTCCAGCCGTCGCCCGGGATCGGCTTCCTGATGGGATGGCGCGGCAAGGACGGCACCGAACACCTCAAGGGCGAGCCCAATCCGAAGCAGTGGGAGGCCTACGCGAAGAACAACTGCGTGTTCCGCTACCACATGCCCGAGACCATGCACTACATGCGCAACTGGAACCGGGAGTACCTGGACTTCGCCAAGGACAAGGGCTGGCGCCAACGCAACGATCCCGTGCAGCTCGCCTTGTATTCCGACACGCTGCAGAGCTTCAGGCTGGCTGCCCAGGGCAAGACGAAGGGCCGACAGCCGCCCGAGGAACTGCGCGAGCGCATCGACACCTACTTCGACCCGCTGCCGTTCTGGTATCCGCCGCTGGAAGACGGCGTGACCGATCGCGAGGCCTATCCGCTCAATGCGCTGACCCAGCGTCCGATGGCGATGTACCACTCGTGGGATTCGCAGAATGCGTGGCTGAGGCAGATCCACAGCCACAACTACCTGCACGTCAATCCGATCACCGCGAAGGCGGCGGGCATCGAGGACGGCGGCTGGTGCTGGGTCGAAAGCCAGTGGGGCAAGGTGCGCTGCATGCTGCGCTACAGCGAGACGGTCGAGCCCGGCACCGTGTGGACCTGGAACGCGATCGGCAAGGCCGACGGCGCCTGGCAGCTGGCGCCCGGCGCCGACGAGGCGCGCAAGGGATTCCTGTTGAACCACCTGATCACTGAAGAGCTGCCCTTCGCCAATTCGCACGGCGGCACCACCATCAGCAACTCCGACCCGATCACGGGCCAAGCCGGCTGGTACGACGTGCGGGTGCGCATACGGCCCGCGGATCCGGGGGAGGCGAAGGAGAGCTTCCCGCAGATGGCGAGCATGCCTTCCACGCCGGGCGTGGTGGGCAAGGCCGCGAGCGTGCTGACCTATTTCGCGGGGCGCCGGAAATGATCCAATGGCTCAAGGACCTGATGAAGGGCGCCTCGCAACCGATGGCGCTGGTGGAAGAGGGCGTGCGGCCCGTGTCGATCTCGCGCAGCGGCGAAGTGCGCGTGCGCGCCGACCCGGGCGAAACGCTGGCCAAGCAACTGGCGCTGGTGATCGACCTCAATGTGTGCGTCGGCTGTCACGCCTGCGTGACCTCGTGCAAGCAATGGAACACTTCCGGCAGCGCAGGCCCGCTGGCCGACGAGAAGCCCTACGGCGCCGACCCCACCGGCACCTTCTTCAATCGCGTCCAGACCTACGAGGCCGGCGCGTACCCGGTCACCGAGACCATCCATTTCCCCAAGAGCTGCCTGCATTGCGAGGATCCGCCGTGCGTGCCCGTGTGCCCGACGGGCGCCAGCTACAAGCGCAAGGAGGACGGCATCGTGCTGGTCGACTACGACAAGTGCATCGGCTGCAAGTACTGCGCGTGGGCCTGTCCCTACGGTGCACGCGAGCTTGACGAAGAGCGCCAGGTCATGACCAAGTGCACGCTGTGCGTCGACCGCATCTACGACGAGAAGCTGCCCAAGGAAGACCGCAAGCCCGCTTGCGTCAAGGCCTGCCCGACCGGCGCGCGCATCTTCGGCGACGTGAAGGACCCGAACTCCGAGGCCTCGATCGCGATCCGCGAGCGCGGCGGCTATTCGCTGATGCCCGAGTGGGAGACCAGCCCGGCCAACCAGTACCTGCCGCGGCGCGTGACCGAGGTCGCGGGCGGCGTGTCGAAGGTGCAGCCGACCCTTGGAGGACCGCTGTGAATCCGGCTTTCTCCGTCGTCATCTTCACCGTCGTCGCCGGGGCTGCGCAGGGCATGGTGGTCGCATTGGCGCTGGCCTCCTTGGCAGGACTCGCACTCGCGCCCTCGTTCCTGTGCACGGCGCTGTTCGTGGCCGAGGCCCTGCTGCTGGTCGGCCTCGGCGCTTCCTTTGCCCACCTGGGCCGGCCCGGACGCGCGTGGCGCGCCGTCCTGATGTGGCGCACCTCCTGGCTCTCGCGCGAGGTGATCGTGCTGCCTGCCTTCATCGGCGTCGTCGGGCTCTGGTGGCTGGCGCTGTACCTCGGCATCGACAACGGCATGCTGCTGCCTGCCGCGGCGATCGTCATGGCGGCGCTGCTCTGGTATTGCACCGCGATGATCTACGCCTGCCTGCGCTTCATCGAGGAGTGGGCGCAGCCGCTGACCCTCGTGAACTTCGCGCTCACCGGCCTGTCGTCCGGCCTGGTCCTGACCTGCGCGCTCGCCGTCCTGGGGGGGCAGCCGCAACTGCTCCAGGCCTTCGGCCCGGCGGCCGCGGCCGTGACCGCCGTGGCCGGCATCACGCGCTCGCTGGCGCTGCGCCGCAATGCGCTGCTGAAGCACAAGTCGACCCTGCAGTCCGCCACCGGCATCCGCGCGCCCCAGCTGGCGCAGAAGTCGATGGGCATGTCGGCCGGCTCCTTCAACACGCGGGAGTTCTTTCATCGCGCCGGACCGGCATCGATGAAGCATGTGAAGCGGGCGCTGATCGTGCTCGGCTTCGCCCTGCCCGTGGCCTTGCTTCTGTGGGGTCTTGCGGCGGCGTCGGGCATGGCTTTCGTGCTGGCCTGGGCGGTGCAGGTTCCGGGGCTCGTCGCGGATCGGTGGATGTTTTTCGCGCAGGCCAGGCACCCGCAGAACCTCTACTACCAGGTCGTCTCTTGAGTCTGCCATCCGTGTCGGCGCCGTCCTGCGGGCGGTGCCTGGGAGGATGCGCAATAATCGCCCTCATGCATCTCGCGAAAAGCGCATCCCGGCGCGACCTGCCATGAGTTCCAGCGTACCGACGCAGTCTGAACTTGCCCCTATCGACGACGACGAACTCGTGCGCCTCGCCGTGAGTTGGCGCGCGCAGGCCTCGCGCGGCGACCGCGAGGCCTTCGGCGTCGCCCACGCGCTCGAGGTCGAGTGCCGGCGTCGCCTGCGCACCAGCCAGTTGCACCAGCTGCCGCCCGAACCGCCACCGGCGGCGCGCCCCTGGTGGAAGTTCTGGGGCGAAAAGAACGTCCCGCTCTCCGCTCGCTGAGTCAGGCCCCGCGCACCATCGACAGAACCTGCCGCGCGTCCAGCGTCCGGGCCTTGTCCTGCATGGCCGGCAGATAGCGGGTCTGCAGGCCTTGTGCCTCCTGCATCACGCCCGCGTAGGCGTCCTTGAGCATCTGCGTCGACAGCTTGCGCCCGCCCGCGTAGTAGCGCTTGGCGACGTGGCCCAGCGCGTAGGTGGTGGCAAAGCTCATGCCGGAGCTCACGGCCTGCTTGCCGAGGCCGCCGAGCAGGCCGCCACCGACCTTGCCCAGCAGGCCGCCGAGCAGCTTGCGGCCGGCCTGCTCCAGGTACTGGGAGGTCAGGCCGACGCCGACCGTGGCGATGAAGTCCTTCACGTGGCCGCTGTCGAGCTCGAAACCATGGGCCTTGCCGATGCGATAGACCAGCTTCATCTGCAGCGGAATGATCGCCATGGTCGAGAGCGTCTCGGGCAGCAGTTCGAGCGCGCCGTTCAGGATCGCGGCGTTGAGGATCGCCTGGTCGAGTTCGGCCTGGTCGGGCGCAGCCGCTGCGGGTGCCGCCGCCGCAGCAGCCAGCGGCACGGCCGCGATCGCCTGCGCCTGCTCCGTGAACCGGCCGGCGGCCGCCGCATCGAGGCCGAGCGAGGTGCGCAGGTCGGCGAGGAAGGCGCGCTCGGCCTCCGAGTGCGCGCCGTCGGCGTCGCAGACGCAGACCGCCATCTCGTAGGCCAGCTGCCTGGCGCCGCTGCTGCCGAGCTGCGCGCCGGCCTCGGCCATCGAGACGCGCTTCATCAGCACGTCCTGGTAGAGCGTGGGCAGGTGCATGCCTTCGGCCTGCGAGAAGCCTTCGGCGATGCGCTTGATCTCCTCGCGCTCGCGCTCGTGTTTCTCGCCGTCGACGAAGGCCGCCATCAGGCTCAGCGTGACGATGGCGCGGGAATCCTGTGGCGACATGTTCATTCCTCGCGGCTTCCACCCAGGCCGAGCAGCATCAGCAGCGACTGGAACACGTTGTACAGGCTCAGGTACACGCCGAGCGTGGCCGTGATGTAGTTGGTCTCGTGGCCGTCCTTCACGCGCTTCAGGTCATGCAGGATGAAGGCCGAGAAGATGCCGATGGCGAGCACCGCGAGCGTGATCATCAGGGCACCCGACTGGATGAAGAAGTTGGCGATGCCCGCCACCAGCAGCAGAATGGCGCCGATGAAGAGCCACTTGCCCATCGCCGACAGGTCGCGCTTGATGATCGACGACAGGCTCGCCATGCCGAGGAAGATCGCGCCGGTGCCGGCGAAGGCGGTCATCACCAGGCTGGCGCCGTTCTGCATGCCGAGCACCACGCCCAGCATGCGCGAGAGCATCAGGCCCATGAAGAAGGTGAAGCCCAGCAGCACCGGCACGCCTGCGGCCGAGTTCTTGGTCTTCTCGATCGCGAACATGAAGCCGAAGGCGCCGCCCAGGAAGACCACCATCGAGATGCCGGGCGACATCGCGCGCGCGAGACCGGTCGAGAGGCCGAGCCAGGCGCCCAGCACGGTGGGCACCATCGAGAGGGCCAGCAGCCAGTAGGTGTTGCGCAGCACCTGGTTGCGCTGCGCGGCAGCCGGCAGTGCCGCATGCGGCGAGCCGTAGATCTGGACGTTGTCGTTCATTCGAATTCCTTGTCAGGTTGAAAAACCGCGCGTGTTGTTTCGAGACAAATGACCTCTTAACTGGCGCTTCGTGCAAATAGCGCCAGATTTTTGAATCGCTGCTTTCGGCCTGACAAAGTCGCTTTAACCGGCCAACCCTCTAGCGTGACAAAGAGGTCCTTAACTCCAATGAAACTTGATCCTCGATCCAACTTGCGCGTATGACGCCCACTCTAAAGTGATATAGCCTTCGAAAAAAGTCGAATTTTTTACACGATTCGTTCGAGTTTTTCGTAGTGTTGGGGCCGGATGGATTGCAGGCCTGCACTATTTCTGGGCCAAGGTGCTGTGAACTCCCCGGCGATGCATGGTCGGTCTGCCGCGGCGGAATTCGGGCTACCGCCCCAGTGGGGCAGTCTGGCCGAGCTCGACAAACCCATCTCCCTGCCGCAAGCGGCCTGCAGCCTCAAGGAGTGAGCAATCGAACTCCGATGCCCGTCGGGGCTCTTCTCGTCGACGGAACTCATCACCTCGCTGACGCGCAAGCTGCACGCGAGATACCAGGAGATGGGGGTGCCGGCCAAGTCCGGTTCAACCCGGTCGTCGTCGCGGCTGGCGTCCGTACCGGTGGATTGGATGGTGCGGTCGGTAGCGTCTGCACTGAAAGGCCTGCAGGGCATGAACGCCAGCCTCATCGTGCCGGCCATCCGGGAGATCCAACTCGAACGCGTGCTCAAGAACGCCGTGAGCCGCTCTAGCCCCAGAACCACATCATCTGGGCTGCTGCCGGTTTCGTGGACACCGACCTAAGCTTTTTGAGCTTTCTCGAACTGTATCGGACTGACGTAGCCGAGCGTCGAGTGACGACGCGTCGGGTTGTAGAACCGCTCGATGTAGTCGAACACATCGGCGCGGGCCTGTTCCCGGGTCGGGTACACGTTCCGGGCCGTGCGCTCAGTCCTCATTGGGATCCCGGCCAGGGTTCCAGGCTCACACCTCGTTGGACAAGACTCCGCCTTGATTGGGGACATAATACGTATTATATTAATGCAAAAGGTTAATGCGGCAACAAAGTTAAACGCGATTCTGTCGCCGAAGATCGGATCGGCTGGCGAGCGACCCACGACATCACTACACAGATAGCCCCATCAGCATGACCTCTGCGCCCACTGACTCCTCCACCCTCTCTTCCGCCGTCTCTTCACCCCTCCTTTCGCGCCGCCAATGCCTGAGCTTGGCCACGGCGGGGCTGGCTGCGCCGCTGTTGCAGGCCTGCGGCGGTGGGGGCTCCGGTTCGCCAGCGCTTCTTCCAATCACGTGGCCGGCGCAGTCCGAACCGGAATCGGTGCGCTGGTGCCGGGATGTCATCCGCACCGCGCTCGACCGCAGCGACAGCAAGACCACCGCCGTGTCCGTGGCCCTGCTGGCCGACGACCGCGTGGTCTGGCGCGAAGCCTTCGGATACGCCAAGCGAGAGACCGGATTGCTGGCAACACCCGACACGCGGTTCAACATCGCCTCGGTGTCCAAGGTCATCACGGCCCTGGTCGCGATGATCCTGCTTGACCGCGGTCAGTTGACGCTGGATCAACCCCTGGTCGAGCTGTTGCCAGCCTTCAGCATGCTCTCGCCGGGCTACACCCGCATCACCGTTCGCCATCTGTTGTCTCATGCCTCGGGCGTTCCGGGCTCCAATGAACACAACCTGTTCAATTTTTCGCCGTCCCCGGGCTTTGCGCAGGACACGGTGGAGATGCTGGCCCGATCGCATCTCAAGCACGAGCCAGGCGAGCTCTCGGTCTATTGCAACGACGGTTTCACGCTGATCGAACCCCTGGTGCATCAACTCACCGGCATCTCGTTCCCCGAGTTCGTTCAGCGAGAGATTTTCGGGCCGCTGGGCATGAGCCTATCGGGTTACGCGACCGCGTCGGCGGCCGAAGGTACCTTCGTGCACCCCTACGAGGCGGGTCACAGCTTGCGCCAGGAGATGCCTGCCAACTATGCGAGCGGCGGCGCGATCACCACGCCAACCGACATGATGAAACTCGCGCGCCTGTTGATCGACCAGGGCGTGTACGAAGGCCGGCGCATCGTGTCGGCGGATGCTGTGCGGGAAATGGGCATGAATCAGGACCTGCGTACCCTCATCAACCCAACGCCGATCTCGGCGCACCGCGGACTGGGCTGGGATTCGGTACAACAGCCAGGCATGGCGGCGGCCGGTCTGCGGTGCTGGCAAAAGAACGGTGGCACACTCCTTTTCTACACCGAGTTCTTCGTATTGCCCGAGGCGCGGCTGGCGCTGTTGATCAGCGGCAACGGCTTCGACTATGGTGGGGTCATGCTGGCCGAAGGCGTTCTTCAACGCATGGCGGTGGAGCGCAGCGCGATCGGCACCTTGCCCCGCGCCATCGAGTCTTCGGTGCCGCCCGCGGCGCCTTCTGTGCCCGAGAGGGCCGCGCTGATCGGTGTCTATGCCACTTTCAGCGCCCCTTACCAGGTGGTCGCAGAAAACGATGGCTCGTTGACGCTGAATCTTTGGGACGAAGACCTGGCGAAATGGGCGCCGCTGCAACTGAAGCTGCGCGCCCGCGGCGACGGCGCCTGGTGGGTCGACGGACAGCCCGCCAACTGCTACCGCTTCGCCACCGTGGATGGGCACCGCTACCTGATCCAGCGCGCCCTTTCGGCCGACCGCACGCATTGGGCGGAAGGAACCCTCGGCGAGTGGCTGCCGCCGATCGGAGTGTCGCTGTCGCCTGCCTGGCGCGCTCGCGTGGGCAGCCAATGGCGGCTGGACAACGAATCTCCCGATTCCGTGCTGATGCGCAACGGCCCGATCGTCTTTCGCATCGACGAGCTGGTCGACCTGCCCGGCTATGTTTTCTGGAACAACGGGCAGCTGCTGCGCGTGGTCGATGACAACACGGCCGGGATGACGATCAAGGTGCCCGGAAACAATGGCCGCGACCTGCATGAGCTGGTGGTGGAGCAAGGCGGCGATTCAGAAAGACTGCATGTGGGCAGCCTTGAGTTCCGCCGAATCACAGCTTGACGATCAACTCATTCAGGGGCCCCTGCCATGACTTCAGCCACTACTACCCGCGAGCCCCTCACTCCCTCAACGTCCCGCCGTCAGTGCCTGGGCCTGGCCGCGGCAGCCCTGGCGGCCCCGCTGCTGCAGGCCTGCGGGGGGGGCGGCTCCGGTGACCCAACGCCTATCTTGTACGACTCGGCGGCAGTGCGCTGGTGCCGCGACGCCATTCAAGCGACGCTGAACCGAAGCGACAACACCACCACCGCCGTGTCCGTGGCGCTGCTGGCCGACGACCGCGTGGTCTGGCGCGAAGCCTTCGGCTACGCCAACCGCGAGACCGGGCTGCTGGCCACGCCCGACATGCGCTTCAATGTCGCCTCGATCGGCAAGTTGTTCGCGACCCTGGCCGTGATGATCCTGCGCGACCGCGGAAAGCTATCCCTGGACCAGCCGCTGGTCGAGCTGCTGCCCACATTCAGCATGCGCTCGCCCGCGTTCAAGCAGATCACGGTGCGCCACATGGTCTCCCACTCCTCCGGCGTGCCGGGCGCCAACTACCGCAATCTGTTCAACTTCGCGCCCATCCTGGACTATGCGCAGGACACCTTGAAGGCGTTGGCACAGTCGCACCTGAAGCACGAGCCGGGCGAACTCGCGGTCTATTGCAACGACGGCTTCACGCTGGTGGAGCCGCTGGTGCTGCAGCTCACTGGCCTGTCCTTTCCGGCCTTCGCTCAACGCGAAATCTTCGACCCCCTCGGCATGAGCCTGTCCGCCTACCCGGTGGACTACGCGGCCGAAGGCAGCTTCATCCATCCGTACCACAAGGGTCAGCGCATGCCGCAGGAAATGGGCGCGCCCTTTGCGACCGGCGGCATCCTCACCACGCCCACCGACCTGCTGAAGCTGGCGCGCCTATTCCTGGATGAAGGGATGTTCGACGGCCGTCGCATCGTCTCGGCCGACGCGGTGCGGGAGATGGGCAGCGCACAGATCCGGCGCATCGATCCCGCGTCGACGAAGACGCTGGGGGGCTTGGGCTGGGACTCGGTGCGGCAGCCGGGCATGAACGCGGCCGGGCTCAAAGCCTGGAACAAGAGCGGTGGCACCGATTTCTTCTCGAGCGACTTCTTCGTGTTGCCCGAAGCCCGGCTGGCCATGATGATCACCGGCTGCGGGTACGACTACGGGCCGGTCCAACTGGCGGAAGGCCTGTTGCAGCGCGTTGCCGCAGAACGCCAGGTGATCCGGTCGCTCCCGCCCGCCATCGTCGCCGTGGTGCCGCCGCCGGTGTCGCCTGCACCGGACAACAGCGCCGTGGCCGGCATCTATGCCAACTACAACCACCCCTACCATGTGCGCGCCGAGAGCGACGGTTCGCTGACACTGCGCACCTGGGATCCGCAGGCCAACCGATGGGGCGACGCTCCTCGCGCGCAGTTGCGCGCGCGCAGCGATGGCTGCTGGTGGGCCGATGGAAAGCCCGACCTGTGTATTCGCTTCCAGGAAGTGAGCGGGCATCGCTACCTGATGCTTCGCGCTCTGTCCGTCAACAAGCTGTACTGGGAGGAGGTGGCCGATGGCGAATGGCTGCCGCCACAAGCCACGCCCCTGCCGCCTGCCTGGCAAGCCCGCATCGGTAGCCAGTGGCGTTGTGTCAATGATTCCCCGGACTCGGTCAAGAGTCGGCTCTGGCCGCTGGTCTGGCGGATCGAAACCTTGCCGGAGCTGCCCGGCTATCTCTTCCTGAGCACGGTCCAGCCGCCCGACTTTTCATTCGTGGAGTGCGCGCAGTTGCTGCGTGTGGTGAATGACCAAGAGGCCGGCATGACGATCAAGATTCCTTACAACGCCGGCCGCGACCTGTTCGAGCTGAGCATGGTGCAGGGGAAAGACCAGGAGGAACTGCACTCCGGCAGCCTGGTATTCCATCGCGCAGGCTAGAAAACATATCCCCCATCACATTGAAGTCGCCATACACCACGCTCGACCCGGGCGCGCCACCGTTCCACCGCCTGTCGCGCCGCGACTGCCTGGGTTGGGCGACCGCGGGCCTGGCCGTACCGCTGCTGCAGGCCTGTGGCGGTGGCAGTTCCGGCCCCTCCGCTGCATCGCTGTTGCCACAAGGCGACCCTGAATCGGTGCGTTGGTGCCGAGAGACCATTCTCAAGACGCTCAACCGAAGCGACAGCGCCACCACCGCCATCTCCGTGGCGCTGCTGGCCGACGACCGCGTGGTCTGGCGCGAAGCCTTCGGTCATGCCGACCGTGAGAACGGGCTGCTGGCCACCCCCGACACGCGATTCAACATCGGTTCGGTGGCCAAGCTCGTTGCGACCCTGGCCGTGATGATCCTGCGCGACCGGGGGCAGCTCGCCCTCGATCAGCCGCTGGTCGAGTTGCTGCCCGCCTTCAGCATGCTCTCGCCTGGCTTCACCCGCATCACGGTGCGTCACATGGTCTCCCATGCGTCGGGGGTGCCGGGCACCAACAACCGGAACATCTTCGACTTCGTCCCGATCCTGGACTATGCGCAGGACACCCTGTACGCGCTGTCGCAGTCGCACCTGAAGCACGAGCCGGGTGAACTCGCGGTGTATTGCAACGATGGCTTCACCCTGGTGGAGCCGCTGGTGCGCGCGCTCACCGGCAAGACCTTCACCGACTTCGTTCAACAAGAGATCTTTGAGCCCCTGGGCATGAGTCTGTCCGGCTATCCGATCGTGCCCTTGCCCGAGGGCACCTTCGTGCACCCTTACTACAAGGGGCAGCGACTCCCGCAGGAGATGCCGGCCGCCTATGCGACCGGGGGCGTCTTCACCACGCCCACCGACATGATGAAGCTCGCGCGCCTGTTGCTGGACCAAGGCGTCTACCAGGGCCGGCGAATCGTCTCGGCCGAAGCGATTCGGGAAATGGGCATGGACCAGGGCTCCTACGTGCGCATCAACCCCGTTGCTGCGTCGTGGTCCTGGGGGCTGGGCTGGGACGCGGTCCAAAATCAGGGCCTGGCGGCCGCGGGCCTGCGGGCCTGGGAGAAGGGCGGCGACACCTTCTTCTTCTCGTCCAGGTTCTTCGTGCTGCCCGAGGCGCGTCTGGCCATGCTGATCATCGGCAGCGGATCCGACTACGGCGCGCTCACGCTGGCAGAGGGCCTGCTGCTGCGCGCGGCGCAGGAACGCGGCGCGATCCGGGCGCTGCCCGCTGCCCTCGTCTCTACCGTGCCGCCAGCCGTGTCGCCGGCGGCGGGCACTGCAGACCTGGTGGGTGTCTATGCCAACGACGCAGGCCCTTACCAGGTACTGGCCGCAGGTGACGGCTCGCTGACGCTGAGTCGCTGGTCCGCGGATGGCCACTGGGACACCGTACTGGAGAAGCTGCGCGTGCGAAGCGATGGCTGTTGGTGGGCCGACGGCCAGTCCGCTGCGTGCTTTCTCTTCCAGAGCGTGCAATCGCATCGCTACATGATCTGGCGCAATCTCTCGGCCAACCAGCTGTACTGGCGTGACGTCCCCATGGGCGAGCGGCTGCCGCCGCTGGATGCGCCACTGCCCGACGCGTGGCGAGCGCGCATCGGCAGCCGATGGGTTTGTGTCAACGAATCCCCGGAGTCGCTGACAAAGGTGCTCGGGCCGACCGTCGGCCGCATCGACGAGTTGATGGCGCTGCCGGGCTACGTCCTGTGGAACAACGAGCAACTGCTGCGGGTGGTCGACGACCGCACGGCGGGCATGACGATCAAGGTCCCCGGCTTCAGTGGCCGAGACCAGGTCGAGCTGCGCATGGTTCTCGTGCAGGAATCGAAGGATCCACAGCAACCGTCAGAGGAACTGCACAACGGCAGTCTGGTGTTCCAGCGGGTTGCACCCCCGGTGCCTGGGTCGTGACGGCCCGATGGATCCGCAAAGAAGCCTTCGGACGCGCGGGAAACCTCGGAGCACAGCAGAGCCGTGAGGAGGCGATCGAGTTTGCGCCTGCGTCGGGAGCGTCGACGTTGACGCGGGACACGAGTCCCTGATCTTGAAGGATTGCCAGGCGCGCCTGTAGCGTTCCACTCGAGATGGAGCCGGCTTCGGCGAGTTCGGAATCGAACTGCGGTGAGCGGTCGCGAAGGAGGGAGAGAATGAGGGAGTTCTTGTCGAGCGTCATCGACTATGGCGCCGTCGGCAAGGCGCGGAAATCCGCATCACGGAGCATGACAGGCTCGGCCGAGCCGCTGGCGACCCGGCGCCGCACCGCTGCATGGATTTCCTGAAGATGGTCGACGAAGGTTGACAGGGGCGTGTCGTCACGTCCAGTCGGGTGAAAGCGATAGTGGAGGTCTCTTTGCCGACGCTCGCACCGACATGCTGCTCGCCGATCAGAACCCAGAAACGGACAGTGCCCGACGATTCATGAAATGTCGATTTGTTGGTCAAGAACTAGGCTTTCGGGTGAAGACGAAAGTCATCGATCCAGAGGGCGGCTCGCGTTCGATCGAACGTGGCGCGTCACACAATTGAAGAACCGCTTGCGGCCCTGGCAGCAGGCGCCAAAGTCGCTGCCATCGTAGTGCATTGGCCGTGTGGTCCGGCGATGGGCAGCGAAATAAGGGCATTCAAAACAACGCCCTCTTGCGAATGCCGCACACTCCACGCTCCCTCATCGCCTGAAAGGCACTTCATGTCCATGACCATTTTGCAGGCAATCGAGCGTCTGAAGGAGATCCCCAACGATCTCGACATTCGCGGTCGACTCGAGGCCTTCGAACTGTGCGCGCCCAGCCACAAGGGCCGGCCTAACGACATCAGCATGGTCAAGTCCGCACTGTGGCAAGGACAACTGCGCATCGACGCCGACACCCTGAAAGTCATACAGGCCATCGCGATCGAATCTGCGAATTCGCAGGATGCGCTGGCCCTGGCACGGGCCGGAGCTTGAGACTGGAGGCTGCGCGCTCCACGTTCTGTCCCGTCTCGGCCGAAGGCTTTGCTACGAGATGTGGAAGCGGCCGATGGCGTCGCGCTGCGCATTCGAGATCGCAGCAAACGCATCGTCGATGCCGCAGTCGCCCGTGTTGATCACGAGGGAATCGGACCAGTTCTTTCCGGCGTGATCGGCCTTGGCCAGCTTGTACTGAACGCTCACCTTGAGGCCCGTGCAGCCGGAGGTCCTGCGAGCCTTGTCGGTGATCCATTCGCTCAATTCCTCGAGCGTGACCGGGTGAGTTGTTGCCATTGTGTCCTTGTGTGTGGGTGCATTGTCGCTCTGCCACGCCGACCTTCAACGCTGGCGGTGGGCGCCGGGCAGAGCCGCTCAACCTGGCGTCCGCTGATTCCCAGCGCCTGCGCGGCCTGACCGACCCGAAGCGAACGGTCGACCACCGCTTGGACTGTCTTGAATCGATCGGCCTCGCGCATGGTCATTGTGACCGTCGCTGCAGCAGTCGCTATGGCCATGCCTCGAAGCTCGGGGCGACCGAATATGCGACATCTGAACTTTGCTGGAACGCGACACTACAACTTTGCTCCCACACTCGCTGAGGATCGAAAGGACAATTATGTTCAACACTGCGGAGCAGGCCCGAGGCACTCGCGCACGAGCGAGGAGGGTAGTGGCGGTTAACGGGTATTGCAGTCGTTGAGATTCAGCAACGGGCCCCGAGGCCCAATTGCACAGGCAAGAAAGCGGTCGTCGGACTTTGCGAGAGCGGGGTCGCCCTAGGGATGCAGCCGAGCCACATTCCAGGATGGGAAGCCCGACAACGTCAAGATCGCTTATCAACGAACTCACTTTCGACTCACTGCATGCGTTTCGTGGAAAGCTGCCCCCTACGGAGCCGCCCAAGGTTCACCTTGGAGCGATCTCGAGAGCAGCGAAGAATATCCTTCCCAATACCGTAGAGCACAAACAGCAGATTGGGCTGCTACCGGTTTTCGTGGACACCGGCCTACGCTTTTTGAGCTTTCTCGAACTCTATCGGACTGACGTGCCGAGCGTCGAGTAACGACGCGTCGGGTTGTAGAACCGCTCCCAGCCTCGGCCGAGCGAGCAACAGTCGTGGTCGCAATAGCCTTTCACGTTTGCTTCTTGAGCCATATTTGCTGAACAGCTAGCGGATTGACATCACGCCGGCGGGCATCGAGGCTCAAGAGCCTCGAGAAAGGCGCCGCAGTGGCGCAGTAATCTTGAAGTAGCCGAAGAGCACACGGGTCATAGTTGGTGCGCCCCAGAGCCTTAGGTCGACTATTGGCTGGTGACCGAAAGCGGCGATAGCCTTCGAGATAAGTCGAATTTTTGACACCATTCATTCGGGTTTTGCGTAGGATTGGGTGCTGAATGAACTTCAAGCACCTGCATTACTTCTGGGCCGCCGCCAAGGCCGGCGGCATCGTGCGCGCCAGCGAGCAGCTGCACATCACGCCGCAGACGCTGTCGGGCCAGATCAAGCTGCTCGAAGAAAGCCTGGGCTGCCCCCTGTTCCAGAAGCGCGGCCGGGGGCTCGAGCTGACGCCCGAGGGCCGCACCGCATTGAGCTATGCCGACCAGATCTTCGCGCTCGGCTCCGAACTCGAGGCGGCCCTGGGCAGCCGCGGGGAGGGCGCCCGCGCGCTCGACTTCCGGGTCGGCATCGCCGACGCCGTGCCGAAGTCGATCGCCTACCGGCTGCTCGAACCGGCGCTCGGCATCCCGGAGCCGGTGCGGCTGATCTGCCACGAGGGCAATTTCCGCGACCTGCTCGGCCAGCTCTCGGTGCAGCGCATCGACCTCGTCATCGCCGACGAGCCGATGGGCCGGCAGATTGGCGTCAAGGCCTTCAACCACACGCTGGGCACCACTGCGATGAGCTTTTTCGCCACCGCGGCGCTGAAGCAGACGCTCAGGGGCGAGTTCCCAGCCTGCCTCGACCGTGCGCCGATGCTGATCCAGGGCGCGTCCTCGGCGGCGCGGCAGCGGCTCGACCTGTGGCTGGCGGAGCATCGGCTCAGGCCGCGGCCGATCGGCGAGTTCGACGACGCCGCGCTGCTGAAGGCCTTCGGCGGCGAGGGCCGCGGCGTCTTCATGACGCCCACGGTGCTCGAGGAGGAGACCTGCGCGCAGTACGGGGTCGAGGTGATCGGCCGCGCCGCCGAGCTGATCGAGGAATTCTTCGCGATCTCGGTCGAGCGCCGCATCACCCATCCCTGCGTGGTCGCCATCACGAAGGCGGCGCGCGGGCGCTTCCATCGCGGCCGCAGCTCGGGATAATCGGCCGTCTTTCCAAGGACCCCCATGAACGCTCATCCTGCCGACCGGCCCCGGGTTCCCCAGCCGCCGCTGAAGCCGATCGTCGGCAATCTCGGCGAGCTCGATTCGAAGGCGCCGATCCAGAGCATGATGCGGCTGGCCGGCATCTACGGGCCGATCTTCAAGCTCACGCTGCTGGGCCGCGACGTCTACGTGGTGAGCTCGCAGGCGCTGGTCAACGAGCTCTGCGACGAAACGCGCTTCAACAAGCGCGTGCACGGCCCGCTGCAGGAGATCCGTGCCTTCGCCGGCGACGGCCTCTTCACCGCCTACAACAGCGAGCCCAACTGGGCCAAGGCGCACCGGCTCCTGATGCCGGCCTTTGGCCCGCTGGGCGTGCGCTCGATGTTCGACCGCATGGTCGACATCGCGCACCAGATGTTCGTGAAGTGGGAGCGCTTCGGCTCGTCGGCGGTGATCGACGTGGCCGACAACATGACGCGGCTGACGCTCGACACCATCGCGCTGTGCGCCTTCGACTACCGCTTCAACAGCTTCTACCAGAACGAGATGCATCCCTTCGTCGCGGCGATGGTCGACGCGCTCGACGAGGCCGGCCAGCGCGGGCGGCGGCCGGCGATGGTGTCCAACCTGATGGTCGGCACCCGGCGCCGCTACGAGGCCGACCAGCAGATGCTGGCGCGCGTGGCCGAGCAATTGATCGCCGAGCGCCGCAGCGACCCGCAGGGCGCGGGCAAGAACGACCTGCTCAACGTGATGCTCCACGGCGTCGATCCGGTGAGCGGCGAGAAGCTCTCGGACGAGAACATCCGCTTCCAGATGGTCACCTTCCTGATCGCCGGCCACGAGACCACCAGCGGCCTGCTGTCCTTCGCCTGCTACCTGCTGCTGAAGAACCCCGAGGCGATGCTGAAGGCGCGCGCCATCGTCGACGAGGTGCTTGGCGACCAGATGCCGAGGGTCGAGCATCTCGCGCAGCTGCGCTACATCGAGCAGATCCTGATGGAGTCGCTGCGCCTGTGGCCGACCGCGCCCGCCTTCGGCGTCAAGCCGATCGCCGACACCCTGCTGGCGGGCCGCTACCCGCTCACGACCAAGGACACGGTGCTGGTCCTGCAGCCGGCGCTGCACCGCGACCCGGCGGTCTGGGGCGAGGATGCCGAGGCCTTCCGCCCCGACCGCTTCGAGCCCGACACGGCCGAGAAGCTGCCGCCGAATGCGTGGAAGCCCTTCGGCAACGGCGCCCGGGCCTGCATCGGCCGGCCCTTCGCGATGCAGGAGGCGCAACTGGTGATCGCGATGCTGCTGCAGCGCTTTGACATCGTGATGGAGGACCCGTCCTACCAGCTCGAGATCGCCGAGACGCTGACCATCAAGCCGCACGGCCTCAAGATCCGCGCCCGCAGCCGGAGCGCCGATGGCTTCGCGCTGCGCAGCGCCATCCCGTCGGTGCCGCAGCGGCTGGTGAAGGAACCGATGGACGAGGTCGCGCTGCCGGCCGACGCGCCGGCGCTGCTGGTGCTGTACGGCAGCAACACCGGCTCCTGCGAGATGTTCGCCCGCCGCATCGCGGCCGAGGCGTCGCGGCAGGGCTACGCCGCCACGGTCGCCACGCTCGACGAGTACGCCGGGGCGTTGAAGGCCGGCGCGCCGGTGGTGGTGGTCACGGCCTCCTACGAGGGCCAGGCGCCGGACAACGCGAAGAAGTTCCTGTTGTGGCTCGAGGGCTGCGCGCCGGGCACGCTGGACGGCGTCCGCTTCGCGGTGCTGGGCTGCGGCAACCGGCAATGGGCGCGGACCTACCAGGCGGTGCCCAAGCGGGTCGACGCGGCGCTCGCCGCGGCCGGTGCCGTCCGCCTTGGGCCGCGCGGCGAGGCCGATGCCGGCGGCGACTTCTTCGGCGCCTTCGACGAGTGGTCCGGCGCGCTGTGGGACGGCCTGGGCGTGGCGCTCGGGCGCACGGTGGCCGACAAGCCGTCGGTGCCGAGCTTCGATGTGGAGGTCCTCAAGTCGGCCCGCGAGCGCGCGCTGGCACTCAACGAACTCGAACCCGGCACCGTGGTCGAGAACCGCGAGCTGGTGAACATGGGCGCCGCCGGCGCGCGCTCCAAGCGCCATCTGCAGATCGCGCTGCCGGCCGGCATGCGCTACCGCAGCGGCGACTACCTCGCGGTGCTGCCGCGCAATCCGGACGCCAGCGTGGCGCGCGTGCTGGCGCGCTTCGGCCTCGCCGGCGATACGCAGATCGTGATCCGGAAGCAGGCGGGCACCGCTTCGGCGCTGCCCGGCGACTACCCGATCGGCGCCGCCGAAGTGCTGGCGGGCTACGTCGAGCTGGCGCAGCCAGCGACCCGCGCGCAGGTCGGGCAGCTCGCCGAGGCGACACCGTGCCCGCCCGAGCGCCAGGCGCTGGAACGATTGGCGGGCGAGCAGGCCTACGCCGAGGAAGTGCTGGCCAGGCGCGTCAGCGTGCTCGACCTGCTCGAGCGCACGCCGTCGTGCGGCATCGGACTGGCGGGCTTTCTCGGCATGCTGCCCACGCTCAGGGCGCGCCAGTACTCGATCTCCTCCTCACCGCTGGCCGACGAAGCCGAGGCCAGCCTGACCTTCGCGGTGGTCGATGCGCCCGCGCTGTCGGGGCAGGGCACGTTCCAGGGCGTGGCCTCGACCTACCTGGCGCGCCTGCAGGCCGGCGACCGGGTGTCGGTCGCGGTGCGGCCCTCGCAGTCCGGCTTCCGTCCGCCGGCCGATCCGAAGACCCCGATCGTGATGGTGTGCGCCGGCACCGGCGTCGCGCCCTTCCGCGGCTTTCTTCAGGAGCGCGCCTGGCAGAAGGCGGCCGGCCGCGAGGTCGGCCCGGCGCTGCTCTTCTTCGGCGTCGACGATCCGGAGGTCGACTACCTGTACCGCGAGGAGTTCGCGGCCTGGGAGGCGGCGGGCGTGGTCGAACTGCGGGCCGCGTTCTCGGCCCGGCCCGAGGTCGATGTCATGTTCGTGCAACACCGAGTCTGGCGGGACCGGGCCGACATCGGCGCGTTCTTTCGCCAGGGCGCGCAGTTCTATGTCTGCGGCGACGGCAGGCACATGGCGCCGGCGGTGCGCGAGACCTTCATCCACATCTACCAGAGCGCGACCGGCAGCGACGATGCCGCGGCCGAGGCCTGGGTCGACCGCATGGAGCACGAGCACGGGCGCTACGTGTCGGATGTGTTCGCCTGAGGGGCTGCATGGTCCGTGTTGCGCAATAGTGCAAATGCACTATTCGGGCGACCGGGCGCAGCCGTGAGACTGTGGCCAGGAATCCTCGGTCGACCCATGCTCACTCTCAGTCGGAAAGAAAAGATCCTTCGCAAGGCCGGCATCGCCGTGCCGCCGTTCCCGGCCCGCCGCCTGCCGCTGCAGGAGCGTCATTTGCACACGCCCGCCAGGGTGCCGCAGGAGGAACGGGACGCCGACGCCGAGCAGCGCGCCGCGGTGCAGGCGTGGAGGCAGACGGTCAATGCGCTGCACGCCGCGCACGTGGAAGGTCGGTTCAGACCAGGGCGCCAGGGATCGTCATGATGTCCCAGGCGCCGCCGAAGCCGCTCGGCGTCGGGCGTTCGACCACGGGCTGGAAGCTGGCCAGCACCTGGCTGCCCGCCGCCTGCGCGGCCTGGTAGGAGGGCAGCGGGCCGCTGGCCGAATCGATCACCTGGCAGGGGCCCAGCCGCAGCCAGCCGCCGGGTCGGACGATCATCCAGTAATAGTGGCCCGCAATGGGTTCTTCGATGACGAGGCTCAGGTCAGGCTTCATGTGCTGCGAGTTTCAAACTCATGTGCTGAGCCGGCATTGAATCGAAGGCGCGCGGGTGCGCCAAGGAAATAGATCACGCCGGGGAGTCCTATTTGCCCCGATCCCGGCCGGACGGGGGCCCCCGCCGTCCGGAGGACAATCGGGGATTCTCCCGCTCGAACCCTGAACCCCGAACATGCCCCCACTCGACGACCCCTTCCACGATGCCGAGGTCGGCTCCCGCGACAGCACCCTCGATACCACCCGGATCGACGACGTGCGCATCGGCGCGGTCCGCCCGCTCCTGACGCCCGCGCTGCTGCAGGAGCGCGTGCCGGTGCGCGACAACACGCTGGCGCTGGTGGAAAGCAGCCGCGCCGCGATCGCCGACGTGCTGCACGGCCGCGACGACCGCCTGGTGGTGGTGGTCGGGCCCTGCTCGATCCACGACCACGACCAGGCGATCGAGTATGCGCAGCGCCTGAAGCCGGTCGCCGACCGGCTGCAGGACGACCTGCTGATCGTGATGCGCGCCTATTTCGAGAAGCCGCGCACCACCGTGGGCTGGAAGGGCTACATCAACGATCCGCACCTCGACGGCAGCTTCGCGATCAACGAGGGGCTGGAGCGCGCGCGGCGCCTGCTGCTGGAGCTGACCACGCTGGGGCTGCCGACCGGCACCGAGTTCCTCGACCTGCTGAGCCCGCAGTTCATCGCCGACCTGATCGCCTGGGGCGCCATCGGCGCGCGCACCACCGAGAGCCAGAGCCATCGGCAGCTGGCCTCGGGCCTGAGCTGTCCGGTCGGCTTCAAGAACGGCACCGACGGCAGCGTCAAGGTCGCGGCCGACGCGATCCTCGCGGCCCGTGCGCCGCACGCCTTCATGGGCATGACCAAGATGGGCATGGCGGCGATCTTCGAGACCCGCGGCAACGACGACTGCCACGTGATCCTGCGCGGCGGCAAGGCACCCAACTACTCCGCCGCGGACGTGGCGGCGAGCAGCGACGCGCTGGCCGCCAACGGCCTCAGGCCCCAGGTCATGATCGACGTCTCGCACGGCAACAGCAGCAAGCAGCACCAGCGCCAGATCGTGGTCGCGGCCGACGTGGCGGCGCAGATCGCGGCCGGCGAAGCGCGCATCACCGGCGTGATGATCGAGAGCCACCTCGAGGAGGGGCGGCAGGACCTGTTGCCGGGAGTGGCGCTCAGGCACGGCGTCTCGATCACCGATGCCTGCATCGGCTTCTCGCAGACGGTGCCGGTGCTCGAGGGGCTGGCCTCCGCGGTCGAGGCGCGCCGGCGTCTTGCCAAGGTGTGATGGGCGCGCAGGCTGCCCTGTCCCCCGTGCTGCAGGTCCGGAATCTGAATTTCGCCTACCCGGGGGAGCCGCCGCTGGCTTCCGGCTGGAGCGCTTCCATCGGCCCGGGCGTGACGCTGCTGCATGGCGACACGGGCAGCGGCAAGTCGACCCTGCTGCGCGTGCTGGCCGGTGCCCTGGCTGCTGAGGGCGAGTTGGCGCTGGCGGGTGCGCGCCTCCACGAAGACGCGTCGATCTACGAGAGCGGCGTCTTCTTCGTCGACCCGGCCACCGATGCATTCGATCCGCTCACCGTGCACGCCTGCACCGCGGCGCTGCGCGTCGGCGACGCGCGCTTCGACGAGGCCGCGTGGCAGTCGCTGGCCGAGGGTTTCGGGCTGGCGCCGCATATGGACAAGTCGATGTACATGCTGTCCACCGGTTCGAAGCGCAAGGTCTGGCTGGCCGCCGCGCTGGCTTCCGGACGGCCGCTGATCCTGCTCGACGAGCCGACGGGCGGACTCGATGCCGCGTCGATCCGCTGCCTCTGGCGCGCACTGGCCGAGAAGGCGCGGGGGTTGCAGCAGGCCGTGGTGGTGGCCAGCGGCGAGCGCATCGACCTGCCCGCGCTGGCCGCGACCCTCGAGCTGCCGCTGCGCTGAACGTCGAGGGTCCTAGGCGAGCATGCCGGGCTGCGGCTCGGTCCTCGGCTCGACGTCCAGCAGGGTGCCGCGGCAGTTCGCTGCGCCGCAATGGCACGGATAGTCGGACGGCGCCGAGCCGTCGTCGGCCGTGAGGCCGTAGTCGATGAAGAGTTCGTCGCCGGCCTCGACCGGCACCAGCGTCTGGAACCTGAGCTCCAGGCGGCCGGCGGCGTCGTACTCCTCGACCGCCTCGCAGTTCGGATCGCAGGAATGGTTCAGGTGGCGGGTGGCGTTGCCGCCCTTGCCGGCGTCGATGATCTCTTCGTTGGAGAGCTTGAACAGATAGGTCAGCTGGCCGTCCCACTTCCGGCCGGCGACCTGCTCGGCCGTGTAGCGGCGGCCTTCGTAGAGACCCAGGAAGGCGTGGGCAGGCAGTGGCCGGGTGGCGAATGCGCCCAGACCGTGCACGCCGCTGGGCGACACCCGCAGGCAGGGGGTGGAGGAATCGGATCTTCTGGCGGCGGTCATGGCAGGGAACGGAGTGCGGGGCGAACAAGGCACCCGGGAGGCATGCCATCGCGGGCGGGATCGCATCGTACCCAAGAATGCCCGCGCCTCAGCGGTCGATCCGCCTGAGCACCTGCGGCAGCGGCGCCCGCGAGGTGCGGTAGCCGTTCGCGGGATGCTCGCGTTCCGCGTAGCCGAAGGAAATGCCGCAGACCACCGCCTCCTCGGCCGGCAGGCCCAGGCATTCGCGGATCACGTCGCAGTGGTTGGCCAGGGCGGCCTGGGCGATCGCGCTCACGCCGTGCGCCTCGGCCGCCAGCAGGAAGTTCGCGATCCAGCCGCCGCAGTCCAGCAGGGCATAGCTGCCCAGGCTGCGCGGGATCGACACGATCAGCACGTGCGGTGCGTCGAAGAGGTCGTAGTTGCGCAGCGCCTGCCTCGACGAAGCCGCGCGGTCTTCCTTCTCGATGCCCACGGCCCGGTACAGCTGCAGGCCCGACGCGCGCCGGCGCGCCAGGTGCTCCCCGGCATACGCGGACGGGAACGCGATGTCCCGCACGGGCGGGCGCGTTCGCGCCGCCTGCTGCAGGGCGTCGCGCAGGCGCCGGGTGCCTTCGCCGCGGGTCATGACCAATTGCCATGGCTGCGTGTTGCACCATGACGCCGTGCGTTGCGCCGTCTCCAGAATGCTGTCGACGACCGGGTCCGGGACGCTGTGCGGCCTGAAGGCGCGGCAGCTGTGGCGTTGCCCCAGCAACCGCCTCAGGACGGCTGCGGGTGTCTGGGTCGGGTCGTCCACCTCACTCCGCCTGGATGCCGGCGGCCTTGATCCGCGCGCCCCAGGCGGCCTCCTGCTCGACCATGAAGGCGGCGAACTCTTCGGGCGCACCCGGATAGGGTTCCAGGCCCAGCGATGCGAATCGCTCCTTGACGGCGGGCTTGTTGAGCGACTTGATCACCGCCGCGCTCAATGTGGCGACGACGCCCGGCGGCAGGCGCGCCGGGCCGAGCAGCCCGCCCCAGGCGACGTACGAGAAGCCCGGGAAGGTCTCGCCCAGCGCGGGCAGTCCCGGCATCAGCGAGGAGCTCTTGTCCGCCATCATGGCCAGCGGCTTCACCTTGCCGTCCTTGACCAGGCCCTGCGAGGAGGCGAGATCGACGAACATGAAGTCGAACTGGCCGCCCACCAGGTCCACCAGCGCGGGCGGCGTGCTGCGATAGGGCACCGCGACCGCGCTGAACTTGGCGGCATGCATCAGGTGCGCGCCCGCCACCTGGCCGGTCGCGTTGCCATAGCCCATGGTGTTGTTGCGCGATGGCGCGCGCACGCCCTTCAGGAACTCGGCCACGTTGGTCGCCGGCGAGTTGGCGGCGACCACGAGGATGAACGGAAAGTTGGTGGTCCGGGCCACCGGGGTGAAGTCCTTGATCGGCTCGTAGTTCAGCTTCTTGTAGAGCCAGGGATTGGCCGAATGGGCGGAGCTGGTGCCGAGCAGCAGGGCGTAGCCGTCGGCCGGGGCCTTGCTCACGATCTCCGCGGCCACGGCGCCGTTGGCGCCCGGCTTGTTGTCGATCACCATCGGCACGCCGAGCTCCTTTTGCACGTCTTCCATCAGGATGCGCGTCATGACGTCGGTGCCGCTGCCGGCAGCGAAAGGCACGACCACGCGGATCGGCTTGGAGGGATAGGCCTGGGCCAGCGATGCCGTGCTGCACAAGGCGATCGCCAGGGGCAGCAGGCACTGCTTGAGAGTCGAAGCGAAGTCGGGCATTGGGTGTCTCCTGTGGTCGGCGCGGTCGGCGCGGTCGGGGGAAGTCAATCGGTCAATAGGATTTGGGCAGGCCCAGCACCCGCTCGGCGATGAAGCACAGAATCAGCTCCGGGCTGATCGGCGCGATGCGCGGAATGAGGCTCTCGCGCAGGTAGCGCTCGACGTGGTATTCCTTCGCGTAGCCGAAGCCGCCGTGCGTCATCACCGCTTGCTGGCAGGCGCTGAAGCCGGCCTCGCCCGCCAGGTACTTGGCCGCGTTGGCGGCGGCGCCGCAGTTCAGGCCGCTGTCGTACTGCCAGGCGGCCTGCATCACCATCAGCCAGGCGGCTTCGAGCTCGATCCAGTTGCGCGCCAGCGGGTGCTGGATGCCCTGGTTCTGGCCGATCGGGCGATCGAAGACCACGCGCTCGCCGGCATAGGCCGTGGCCCGCTGCAGCGCCAGCTGCCCCAGGCCCACGGCCTCGGCGGCGATCAGCACGCGCTCGGGGTTCATGCCGTGCAGGATGTATTCGAAGCCGCGTCCTTCCTCGCCGATGCGGTCCGCGACCGGCACCTCGAAGTTCTCGATGAACAGCTCGTTCGAGTCGACGCACTTGCGTCCCATCTTCTCGATCTCGCGGACCTGCACCCGCGTCCGATCGAGATCCGTATAGAACAGCGTGAGCCCGTGCGTGGGCTTCTTCACGTCTTCCAGCGGCGTCGTGCGCGCCAGCAGCAGCACCTTCTGGGCCACCTGCGCGGTCGAGATCCAGACCTTGCTGCCATTCACGACGTACTTGTCGCCCTGGCGCACCGCCCGCGTTCGCAGCTGGGTGGTGTTGAGCCCCGTGTTCGGCTCGGTCACCGCGAAGCAGGTCTTGACCTCGCCGCGCGCCATGGGCGGCAGCATGCGTTCCTTCTGCGCCTCGCTGCCGAACACCACCACCGGGTTCAGCCCGAAGACGTTGATGTGGACCGCCGAGGCCCCCGACATGCCGGCGCCCGAGCGCGCGATGGTCTGCATCATCACGGCCGCATCCGCGATGCCGAGGCCCGCGCCGCCGTACTGCTCGGGGATGCAGATGCCCAGCCAGCCGTCCCTGCCGAGGCTGGCGGCGAACTCTTCCGGAAAGCCGCCGTCCCGGTCCTTGCGCAGCCAGTAGGCGTCGTCGAACTGGCTGCAGATCTTCTGGATGGATTCGCGGATGGAGGCCTGTTCGGCGGTGATCTGGAAATTCATGGTCGCTGTGTGTCGTGCTTGAAAGTTCGACATCATTCACCTATGTGATCAAATCATGCATAGGTGTGAACACCTATGGCCGATCACGAGGCCTCGTCGCCAGAATGCGGCATCCATTCAAGACGCTGCTGCCGCTCTCCCATGAACTCACCCCATCCGCCCGACGCGAGCCTTTCGCCGTCTACCGCGCCGCCGCTCGCGGGCTACAAAGTCGTCGACATGAGCACCGTGCTCATGGGCCCGGTCGCCACCCAGGTGCTCGGCGACTACGGCGCGGACGTGATCAAGGTGGAGCCGCCCGACGGCGACGTGATGCGGCACGCGGGCGCCGCCCGAACCTCCCGGATGGGCGCGATGTACCTGGCCAACGGCCGCAACAAGCGCAGCATCGTGCTGGACATCAAGCAGCCCGAGGGCAAGCGGGCGCTCCTGAGGCTCTGCGAAAGCGCGGACCTGTTCATCCACAACGTCCGGCCGGCCGCGATGCAGCGTGCCGGGCTGGGCTACGACGACCTGCGCGCCGTCAACCCCTCGATCGTCTACGTCTCGCTGGTCGGCTACGGCGAGCGCGGCCCGTATGCGAACCAGCCGGCGCTCGACGACATCATCCAGGCCGGCGCCGGGGTCTGCGGCCTGTTCGTCCGGGCCGGCCTGGACGAGCCGGTCTTCGTGCCGCTGACGATGGCGGACCGCCTCACCGGCACGACCGCGGCCCACGCCGCGATCGCCGGCCTGCTGCGGCGCGAGCGCACCGGGCTCGGCCAGGCGATCGAGGTGCCGATGTTCGAGACGCTGGTCCAGGCCGTGCTGGGTGACCACCTGAACGGCAAGGCGTTCCTGCCGGCCATCGACGACTCGGGCTACGGCAGGCTGCTGACGCCGCACCGGCGTCCCTACAAGACGCTCGACGGCTACATCGCGGCCACGCCCTACAACGACAAGCAATTCCGCGCCTTCTACACCGCGATCGGACGGGCCGAGGCGTTCGACGGCAACGCGTTGCTGGCGACGCAGAGCGCGCGCGCCCGGAACTACCACGCGACCTACGCCGAGCTGGCGCAGATCATCGCCACCCGGACGACCGACGAATGGATCGCCCTCTGCCGCGCCCACGAGGTGCCGTGCGCCCGCGTCAACTCGATCGACGACCTGCTGGACGACCCGCACCTGCAGGCCGTCGACTTCTTCGAGGAGGGCGAGCACCCGACCGAAGGCCGCATCCGACAGATGCGGCCCAGCACGCAGTGGAGCTCCGCCGACGTGTCCATCCGCAGGCATCCGCCGCGCATCGGCGAGCAGAGCGTCGAAGTGCTGCGCGACGCCGGCTACAGCGCGGCCGAGATCGACGCGCTGCTGGCGAGCGGCGTCACCCTCGACGGGCGCTGCCCGGCCGGCGAAGGCTGACCGCCCGACGGGCTGTCGCTGCGCCACCTCCCTCTTTTCAAGAAAGGCACCTCACCATGGCGGGACTCTATTTCGAGCAATTCCAGATCGGCCACACCTTCCACCACGCCACGACGCGCACGGTCACCGAAACCGACAACCTGCTGGCCACGGTCATGAGCATGAATCCGCAGCCCCTGCACCTGGATGCCGAGTTCGCGGCCCGGACGGAGTTCGGCAAGCCGCTGGTCAACAGCCTGTTCACGCTGGCGCTGGTGATCGGCCTGTCGGTGCAGGAAACCACGCTGGGCACGACCATCGGGAACCTCGGCATGCGGGAGGTCAACTTCCCGAAGCCGGTCTTCGCGGGCGACACGCTGCGCGTCGAAACCACCGTCCGGAGCAAGCGCCTGTCCAAATCGCGTCCGACCGCCGGCATCGTGGATCTCGAGCACCGCGGCTACAACCAGCGCGGCGAGATGGTCTGCATCTGCCATCGCGCGGCCTTCATGCTGTGCCTGCCAGAGCAGACCGTCGCCGCATGACGCGCGGCGCCCCCGTGCGGTCGGCGCGCGACTTCGACTTTCGCGGACTGTTGCGCGCCGGCGACCGCATCGTCTGCGGACAGGTGACGGCCGAGCCTCGCACCCTGACCCGCAAGCTCCTGCAGCAGGCCGACGACGCGATGCCCCTGACGATGTTCCTGGGCGCCACGATGTCGGACACCTTCGCAGGGCGTCTGCCGTCCGCCATGCGCTTCGTCTCCTACGGTGCGCTGGCCGGCACCGCCTCGCTGGCGGACCGGGGCCTGCTGGACGTGGTCGCGGAGCCCTACAGCGCCCTGGCGGGGCTGTTCGAGAGCGGGGCCCAGGGTGCCGATGTGGTGCTGCTGCAGCTGGCGCCCGGGCGCGACGGCCGGCCGCCGAGCCTCGGGCTGGCCAACGACTACACGCTGGCGGCCGCCCGCCGGGCCCGCGTCGTCATCGCCGAACTGAACCCGGCGGCGCCATGGACCCACGGCGCCGAGCTGCCCGACGCGCTGCGCATCGACCACTGGGTCGAAGCCGACTGCGCGCCCCTGGAAGCGGGCGGCCCGGCCGCCGGACCCGTGGGCCAGGCGATCGCCGCGCACCTGGCCGGCCTGATCCCCGAGGGCGCCACCCTGCAGGCCGGCATCGGCAGCCTGCCCGACGCCGCGCTGGCGCAGCTGGGCCGGCACCGGCACCTGGGGATCCATTCGGGCGTGCTCGGCGACGCGGCCGCGAAGCTGGTCGAGGAGGGCGCGGTCACGAACGAGCGCAAGGGCCTGGACGCCGGCATCACGGTGACCAACACGGTGGTCGGCAGCGCCTCGCTGTACCGGTGGGTGGATTCGAACCGGACGGTCGAGGTCCGGCCTGCGTCCTATACGCACGCGGCCTCGGTCCTCTCGAGGCTCGACCGGCTCTGCGCCATCAACTCCGCGCTCGAGGTCGACCTGTCGGGGCAGGCCAACTGCGAGGCCGTCGACGGCCGCCAGCGCGGCGGCATCGGTGGCCTGATCGATTTCTGCCGTGCCGCGCGCCATTCGACGCGCGGCGGGCGATCCATCGTCGTGCTGCCGGCCACGGCCGGCGGCGGCACGCGCAGCCGCATCGTGTTCAGCCTCGAAGGCAACCCGGCGACCATCGGCCGGGCCGACGCCGATGTCGTGGTGACGGAATTCGGCGTCGCCGAACTGCGCAACGCCACGCTCGACCAGCGGGCCCAGCGCCTGATCGCCGTCGCCGCGCCCGCGTTTCGAGACCCGCTGGCCCAGGCCTGGCGCCAGTCCACCTGGGGGCGCCGGACATGGCACTGAAGCAAGGCCCGCTGGCGGGCATCCGGGTCGTCGAGTTCGCCGGCATCGGCCCCGGCCCGATGTGCGGCATGCTCCTGGCCGACATGGGCGCCGAGGTGCTGCTGCTGGAGCGGATGGCGCCCGCGGACGTCGGGCTGCCGCGGCCGCGCCGTTTCGAACTGGTGCACCGCGGCAAGCGATCGCTCGGCGTGGATCTCAAGCACCCCGACGGCGTGGCGCTGGCGGCCGACCTGGTGGCGGCCGCCGACGTGCTGGTCGAGGGCTTCCGGCCCGGCACGATGGAGCGCCTGGGGCTCGGCCCCGACGCCTGCATGGCGCGCCGGCCCGGTCTGGTCTACGGCCGCATGACGGGGTACGGACAGAGCGGGCCGCTGAGCCAGGCCGCGGGACACGACCTCAACTACATCGCGCTGGCCGGTGTGCTGCATGCCACCGGCCGGGACGGCCAGCCGCCCACGCCGCCGCTGAACCTGGTGGGCGACTATGCCGGCGGCGCCCTGAGCCTGGCGTTCGGCATCGCGTGCGCGCTGGTGGAGCGCAGGCAGTCGGGCCTCGGGCAGGTCATCGACGCTTCGATGGTCGAAGGCGCGGCGTTGCTGATGACCTCCTTCTTCGGCCTGTCCGCGGCCGGTCTGCACGACCAGCCGCGCGGCCGCAACACGCTCGACAGCGGCGCGCCCTTCTACGATGCCTATCGATGCGCGGATGGCGAGTACGTCGCCTTCGCGGCGATCGAGCCCAGGTTTCGCGCGGTCTTCGCCGAGCGCGCCGGCCTTCCGGCCGATGCGCTGGCGCAGCTGGACGACCCCCGGACCTGGCCGGAAGCGAAGGACATGCTGTGCCGGCTGTTCGCGACGCGCAGCCAGCGCGCGTGGTGCGAGCTGCTCGAAGACAGCGACGCCTGCGTGACGCCGGTGCTCGAGCGCGGATCGGTGGGCGCGCACCCGCACAACGCGGCCCGCCACAGCTTCCCCGTGCAGGACGGCATCGCGCAGCCCGCCCCCGCGCCGCGCCTGTCCCGGACGCCGGGCGCTCTCCGCGGTCCGCCGCCCGCGAGGGGGGAGGGTGGGCACGCGACGGCGCAGGCCTGGGGCATCGATGCCGCGCGCCTGCGCCAATTGCAATCCCGGCAGATCGTCGCGACCGCTGGCGCGACCGGGGAGGATGACTGATGCGTTCGCTTCTTTTCGTTCCGGCCGACAGCCCCCGCAAGATCGCCAAGTCCTTCGGCTGCAGTGCCGACGCCCTGATCCTCGACCTCGAGGACGCGGTGGCGATGGATCGCAAGCCGGTGGCCAGGCAGGCCGCGCGCGAGGCACTGCAGCAGCCGCGGCAGGGCAAGAAGGTGTTCATCCGGATCAATGCGCTGGACACGGGGCTCGCCCTTGACGACCTGGCCGAGGTGATGCCCGGCCGCCCGGACGGGATCGTGCTGCCGAAGTGCGGCGGCGGCAAGGACGTCGCGCAGCTGCACCAGGTGCTCGACGGCATGGAGGCCGCGCTGCGATTGCCGGTGGGCGGCAGCCGCATCATTCCGGTGGCGACCGAAACGCCCGGCGCGGTGCTGAACCTCGGCAGCTACGCCGGCTGCAGTGCCCGGCTGCTCGGCCTGATGTGGGGCGCGGAGGACCTGGCCAGCGCGCTGGGCGCGAGCGCCAACCGCGGGGCGGGTCGCTACCGGGCGCCTTTCGATCTCGCGCGGCAGTTGTGCCTGCTGGCCGCTGCCGCCGCCGGCGTGATGCCGATCGATGCGGTCTGGACGGACACCGCGGACCTCGAGGGACTGCGCGACGAAGCCGAGCAGGCCCGCATCGACGGCTTCACCGGCAAGGCGCTCATCCATCCGCTGCATTGCGATGTCGTTCACCAGGCCTTCATGCCGTCCGAGGCCGAGCAGCGCCGGGCCCGCGCGATCCTGGACGCCGTCGCCGCTGCGCCGGGCGCCGGAGTCGCGGTGCTCGACGGCCGAATGATCGACCGCCCTCATGTGATCCAGGCCCAGCGCATTCTGGCGCTGGCCGGTATCGCCGTGGGCGCCGGGCCCAGCGACTAAACTGCCGCCAAAGCGCGTGGCCGGGATGGCCGTTGCAAGCGGTCAAAGGTTCAATCGTGGATGTCAAGCAGGTAGTCAATGCCCTCGAGCTGATGGAGTTCTTCGCCGCCCATGGGCGGCCGGCGACCCTGGCTGAAATCTCCAAGCATTTCGGCTGGCCCCGGTCCAGCACCTTCAACCTGCTCGGAACGCTCGCCAGCCGCGGCTATCTCTATGAACCCAAGGCGCGCGAAGGCTTCTATCCCTCGCCCAACTGGCGCCTGATGTTCGACAAGATCGATCGCGCCGCGCCCACGCCGAGCGAACTCCAGACCGTGCTGAAGGCCCTCTGCGCGCGCACCAACGAAACCGCGGTGCTGGCGGGCATCAGCGGCTCGCATGCGCTGTTCATCGCGACGGTGGAGCCGGAGCAGGCGGTTCGCTACGCGGCCGCGGTGGGCAAGATGGTGCCGCTGCACCTCACCGCCACCGGCCGGGCGCTGCTGTCCCAGCTGCCCGAGTCCGAACGCGCGGCCTTCCTGCGCAAGGCCGTGTACGAACGCCATACGCCCACCACGCTGATGAGCGTGGAGGCGGTCGAAGCCGAGATCGAACGCTCGACGCGCCGCGGCTGGTTCGAAGGCGCCGGCGAGTTCACGCCCGACCTGGGCGGCATCGCCATGCCACTGCAGGTCGAACAGAGGCACCTGGCGCTGCTGGTGGCCGGACCGGTGTTCAGGGTCCAGCCTCGGCAGGCGGAGATCGTGCGCATCATGCAGGAGGAAATCGCGCGCCACCTGCCCCCGCCGAAGGCAGCTGCCTAGGCAGCGCTTTCGCTCGGCAGCAGGAAGTAGAAGGTCACGCCCCGGCCTTCGTTGCGTTCGACAGAGAGGCTGCCGCCGTGCGATTCCAGGATCGAGCGGCACATGGCCAGCCCCATGCCCAGGCCTTTCGCCTTGGTCGTGTAGAAATGATCGAACACCCGCTCGAGGTTCTCTTCGTCGATGCCCGGACCGGTGTCCGCGATCGCCACGCGAACCCGCCCTTCGGCGCTTGCGCTCACCGACACGCGCAGCGAGCGCGATCCTCGTGGCTGCTCGGCCATGGCCTCGTTGGCATTCATCGCCAGGTTCAGCACCACCTGTTGCAACTGCCCCTTGTCTCCGAGGACCATGCAGCCCGGGGCCATCGATGGGGTCACCGCGATGCCGCGCTCCAGGAAGTCGCTGTGCATCAGGTCGACGACCTCCTGCACGCAGGCGCCGACGTCGATCCGGTCGCGCTCGGTCTCCTGCCGCCGCAGCATGGTGCGCAGGCCGTTGATGACCGCGCTGGCGCGCTTGTCGTCGCGCACCACGTCGTGCAGGATCTCGCGCAGTTCGGCGAGGTCCGGGTGTTCCTGGGCCAGGAAGCGCAGGCCGGCCTGGGCATTGCTCAGGATCGCGGTCAGCGGCTGCGACAGCTCGTGCGCCAGCGAGGCCGCGAGCACGGCGGTGCGCGCCACCCGGTCGGCATGCCACACCTGCCGGCGCAGCAGGTACGTCTCGCGCTCGGCCTGGCGCAGGTCGGTGACGTCGGTGAAGACCCCGCACATCGCATCGGCGCTGCCGTCGGGGTTCAGCAGCGGAAACTTGAGCGACGCGAAGAGGCGCGGATCGCCGCGCTCGTTGCTCCCGATCTGCTCCTCGCGCCGCAGCGGCTCCCGCTCCGCCAGCACGCGCTGGTCGCTGGCGCGCATGGCTTCGGCCCGCGGCGCGGGGAACAGGTCGAGGTCGGTCTTGCCGGTCACCGAGCCGCCGACAAGGCCGAACAGATCCTCGAACAGCCGGTTGGTCATCAGGTAGCGGCCGTCCCGGAGCTTGACGTAGACCGCCGCGGGCATGTTGTCCAGGATGCCGCGCACCCGGTCCCGGCTCTGGCGCCGCTCGCGTGACAGATCGAAGTCCAGCATCACGATCAGGGCGACGAAGCTGAACTCGGCCGCGTGCACCCCGGGCGCCAGCTGGAGGTTCACCAGATGGTTGTAGAGCATGCCCAGAAGCAGGATGGCGAGGCAGGCCGCCAGGGTCAGGCTGCCGCGCCGGTGCCTGCCGGCCAGGTGCTCGCGCAATGCCGCGTAGGTGCACCAGCCGAAGATGACATAGAACCACAGCGCGCCGAACACGAACCAGGCGCTGGCGCGGTGGACGCGCAGGTCGGTGACCTGTTCGCCCCACGGGAGGGTGATCCGGGTCGCCTCTGGCATCTCGGGAAAGGCCGCGCCCCAGGGCTGCACGAGATTTGCGATGAAGAAGATCACGCAGCCGAGGCTCATCGCCGCCTGCAGGCGCCATCGCCGGATCGCCAGGTAGGCACCCACGAACCAGGGCATGACACCTGCGAAGACGAGGCTGGCACCCAGCTCCAGCCGCCGCATGGCGACCAGCCCCTCGGCCGATTCGGAGCGATAGGCGCCGGTCTTGGCGCCGACGTAGACCGTGAGCGTGGCGCAGAGGCAGGCGAACAGCAGGTGCGTGCGATGGACCGGCCGCTGCAGGCCGATGAGGCCGTTGTGCAGCGTGGCATAGGCGATGACTCCCGTCAGGGCGCAAAGGGTCAGGACCAGGAACTCGCTCATCGCCGGGAGCTTAGCCGCGGGCGGTCAGGACGGCATCTCGGCGTGGCGCCGGCTCGACATACGCCTTCTCGCTGGTTGCACTCCCCTGCCGGGCGGCAAATAATGCGCCGGGCCGGGACCGGCCCCACAAGAAACAACGCCAGACTGTCGCTGGAGAAAGACTCGCCGCATGAATCCGGGCAGCCCCACAGTGTTCGTCGTCGATGACGATGCGGCGGTCCGTACCAGCATGGAGCGCCTGATTCGTTCGGTGGGCTGGAAGGCCGAGACCTTCGCCTCGGCGGACCTGTTTCTCGAACGCCCGCCGTCCTCTGGCACCTGCTGCCTGCTGCTCGATGTGCAGATGCCCGGAACCAGCGGCACCGGTTTGCAGGACCTGATGTGCGAGAACGAGCGGAAATTGCCGGTCGTGTTCCTGACCGGGCAAGGCGACGTCCCGACCTGCGCGCAAAGCATGAAGAAAGGCGCGGTGGACTTCCTGCTCAAGCCGGTCGACGACGAGCTGCTGCTCGAGGCGCTGGGTCGCGCGCTCGAACGCCATGCCGCGCAGCGCGAGCGCGAAGCGCAACGCCGCAGCGTGCAGACCCAGCTCGACCGACTGTCGCCGCGTGAACGCCAGGTGCTCGACGGTGTGCTGCGCGGACGCCTGAACAAGCAGATCGCCGGCGACATGGGGATCGCCGAAAAGACCGTCAAGGTGCATCGTGCGCGGGTCATGGAGAAGATGGGCGTGCGGTCGGTCGCCGAGCTGGTGCGGCTTTGCGGCGCCGACATCGTGGCTCGCGCGTCGCCGCCGCAGCACGAAGCGGCAGCGTCGGGCTGATCGGTCAGCTTCCCGCGCGGGCCGCGCCGCCGCCCGTGACCCAGTCGATCGCGTCCAGCAAGGCCTGGTCGTCCACCGGTTTGTGCAGGAAGAACTGGGCGCCGAGCTTTCGCGCGAGGCGCCGTGCCTCGTCGTCGTCGTGCGTCGACAGGGCGATCGTCGGGAGGGCGGCCGCGGCTCGCATCAAGCGCTCCCGCACCTGCAGACCGTCGAGCCCGGGCATCGAGATGTCCAGCACGGCGCAGCCGGCGCCACCCGCCTCCACGTACGCCAGGAACGCCTCCACGCTCTCGAAGGCCATCGTGCGACGGCCCGCGGCGCGCATCAGGCGCGCCAACCCCGTTCGGATCGACGCGTCGTCGTCGACCACATGGACGACCAGGTCGGCTGCGGCTTTCACCATGAAGAAGCGATCCTTTGTAGCCGTACACGGTGCCGCAAGCACGGGGCCTGCGGTATTGGACCTTGGTCCCATCGGCCGCACGGAGGCAAGGTCAGCCGATCCCGGCGCCGGCATTGAACGGTTCCGTGCATTTGTGCGCAATTCGCGATTTACAGCGCGCTGTAATCCATTCGGCCTCATCGCGAGCCCTCCACAATCGCGCCAAGCCTCGCTCCCCACCCATGAAAGCACCACTCTTCCTCGGAACGCTGAATCGAATCCGCAGTCGCCTTCAGCGTCTGGTCGGCTGGCCGACGCGCGCGGTGACGTCCGTGCCGCCCGGGCCCCTGGCACCGTTCCCCCGGGTCGCGGCGCCGAGGCCGATTCCGAGCACCCCCCAGGCGCCGACGCCGTCCGCTGCGCCGATGCGGGCCGTGGTCGCCGCGGCGCGACCCGCGCCCGCTGCGTTCCCGGTCCCGGCCGCCGCACAGCCCTCCGCGCCCGCCCGGACGATGCGTTCGCTCGAGGAGGTCCGGGCCGATCTGGCCCGGCTGCGCCAGAGCGCGAAGGAGCGCCACGCGCGGATCGTGGCGCCGGTCCGGCGCGACACCAGCTTCGAGCCGACCGACTTCATGGACTTCGCCAAGCCGGCCGAAGCGCCCGAGGAGTCCTTCGAAGCGACGGCGTTCCTGGACTTCAC
Organism: Variovorax sp. M-6; assembly: GCF_052114385.1. Taxonomy (NCBI): domain Bacteria; kingdom Pseudomonadati; phylum Pseudomonadota; class Betaproteobacteria; order Burkholderiales; family Comamonadaceae; genus Variovorax; species Variovorax sp. M-6. The sequence continues at coordinate 41,397 of NZ_JBFREQ010000007.1, forward strand.
GACCCTGAAGCCGCGACCCGGGGGCTAGCGCGTCCGCCTGCGCGGCGCCTTCAGTCGGCCTTCAGGATGGTCTCGCCCTTGAGCTGGCCCCAGTCGCGGATGTTGTGGCGCCGCTGCTTCCAGCCGGCATAGGTGCGCCGCAGGTTCACGACCGAGATGAAGTAGTACAGCACCTTGAACATCCATAGCGAGCGCCGGTATGCCGGCCCGTGGTGGATGTCGGCCGCCAGCAGCGACATCAGGCCCTGCTTGGCCTTGAAGAGGTTGTTGGGGTGCATGAACATGTCGCGGATCGTCGGGTTGGTGACCCGGTAGATGAACCACGAATAGTCCCGGGGCCCGACGCGCATGCGCTTTTCGAGCGCCTGCCGCGCCGCCGGCAGCTCGGCCGGCCGGTCGAGGGCCGTCGCCACCACTTCGGCGCCGTCGAAGGCGCTTTGCATCGCCAGGAACACGCCCGACGAGAACATCGGGTCGATGAACGTGAAGGCGTCGCCGACCATCAGGTAGTGCTCGCCCGTGGCATGCGTGCTCGAATAGGAGAAATTGCCTGTCGCGTGCACCACGTCGTCGATCAGCGTCGCGTCCTTCAGGCGATCGTGCAGCTCGGGGCACATCGCGATGGTGTCGTGGAAGTACTCCTTGAGCGGCTTGTCGCGCGCCTTCAGGTAGTAGGCCCAGCACACCGCGCCGACGCTGGTGCTGCCGTCGGCCAGCGGGATGAACCAGAACCAGCCATGCTCGAACCAGCAGATGCTGATGTTGCCCTCGCGCCGGCCCTCGAGGCGCCGCGCATTGCGGAAATGGCCGAACAGTGCCGTGCTGTTGTGCTCCGGGTTCTTCTGCTTGGACTTGAACTTGCTTGCCAGCAGCGTGTCGCGGCCGCTGGCATCGACCACGAAGCGCGCGCGCCAGCTGCGAGCGCCGCCGTCGTCCAGGGCGGCGTGCACCGTCGCACCCGCGTCGTCGAAGTCCACCTGCCGTACCTTCGCCCCTTCGATCGTCATCGCGCCCTCGCGGGCGGCGTGGCGGAACAGAAGTTCGTCCAGTTCCGAGCGTCGAACCTGCCAGGCCGAATCCTTGGACGGGTCCCAGCCCTCGGAGAAATCCACATAGCTGCGGTAGTCGAGATCCGGCGGAACGAACTCGATGCCGAACTTGGGCATGCCGATCTTCTCGACCTGATCGAGCACCCCGAGCCTTCTGAACAGCTCGACGTTGCCCGGCAGCAGCGACTCGCCGATGTGGAAGCGCGGGTGATGCTCCTTCTCCAGCAGCACCACGCGCCGCCCCTCGCGCGCGAGCAGCGTGGCGATGGTCGAGCCGGCCGGTCCGCCGCCAACGACCAGTACATCGCATTCGTGGGCTGCTTCCATGGTGTCGAAATTCCTTTTCCAGATTGACCCGAACGGGGCTCGCATTGTGCCTTCGGCAACGCGCGGGAGGCCCCGGGGCGAATGACTAAGATGGCGGGCCCGAGTTGCGAGAGGAATGTGGAATGAAGACAGGACCGATGCTGATGATGATGGCGGCAGGGGTCGTCGCCGCAGGTGCCGCGGGCGCTGCCGAGCCGCTTCGGGGGCCGGCCTCGGCGTCACAGGGCGCGCCCGCAGCGATCGAGGGGCCGACCTGGCGCCTCACGGACGTCCGGGGATTCGATGCCGCGGCGCTCCCCGTCGGGCCGCGATCGGTCACTGCGCGTTTCAAGGGGGGGCGGGTCGACGGCTTCTCGGGCTGCAACCGGTATTTCGGCTCCTACACCTTCAAGGATGGCCGGCTGGCCATCGGCCCGCTGGCCGGGTCCATGATGGCCTGTGACGACGCGTCGATGGCGGTGGAGAAGGCAGTGACGCGGGCGCTGTCGGGCGCGTTCCGCCCCATGCTCGCCGGCGATCGCCTGAGCCTGCTGTCCGAGGGCGGCGAGGCCATGCTCGCATTCAAGGCCGAGCCGGCACCGGCGCTCGCCGGGCTGCGCTCGAACATCACCGGCTTCAACAACGGCCGGCAGGCGGTCGTGAGTCCGCTGCTCGGCACCACGCTCTCGCTGTCTTTCGGCGAGGGCATCGTGAAGGGCTTTGGCGGCTGCAATACCTTCCGCGCCAGCTACACCGCCGACGGCGACCGCATTGCCGTGGGGCCCGTGGCGGCCACGCGCAGGGCCTGCCCCGCGGAGGGCGTGATGCAGCAGGAGCGGGAGTTCATCGCGGCCCTGAAGTCGACCACGACCTGGACCTTCAGCGGCGCCTTCCTCGACATGCACCGCCCCGACGGCGAGCGCACGCTGATCGGCAGCCGCGAGGCCGACTAGCCGGCCGGCCTCGTCGCCCCTACCATCCCGATTGCTGCTGCCTGCCGCCCCGGATGTTGCCGGCGACACCACCCGCGAGGCCGCCGATGGCCGCTCCCGTCCAGGCGTCGCCGCCGGAGATCGCCGCGATGCCGGCTCCGCCCGCGGCACCCATGGCCGCGCCGCTCATCGTTCCCTGCTGCCGCGGCGTCATGTCCGTGCAGCCCGCCATGAGCGTCATGGCCGCCACGATCGCCATCCATTCCAGTCGTTTCATGATCGCTCTCCGTCACTTGTTCTTCTGCAGGCCGGGCACGGCCATCTCGAACCACAGCGTGTCCAGCACCGGCCGCTTCAGCTTGGTCGGATTGGCCGCGTACCAGCGGTCGAGGCCTTCACGCACGCTGTCCAGCGTCTGGCCCTGCATGCCCTTGGCCAGGCGGGGCACGAAATTCTGGGCATCCGTCGGCGGGTTCGCCGCGAAGTAGGCGGTCTGAACCTGGACCAGGTTGGCGATACCGACGAGGTACGCCTTCTTGACGGCCTCGCTCGAGGTGGTCCATTGTTCCCCCGTGACCAGGGGAACTTCGGCGGCCCGGGCCGGCATGGCAGCCATCGCCAGCGTCATGCACGCCGCGATCACGGCTGTGCGCATCTGCAGTTTCATTGTCATCGCCTTCTCCATCGATAGGTCGTTTGCATCGAGTCGCCGGCGGATGTTGCGCTTGGGTTTCGACGTGTGTCAAACACATCGAAGACCTTTCTCTCGCGTCGAATTGCGGGGCGCCGGTGGATCGTCTGTCAACCGCCACAACTTGTGGACACATTTTGTAGGACTTGGCAACATGGGGCCGCCTGCGAATGGCAGGCATTGTTCAACTGCAGAAAAAGGTTCGCATGAGAAAAATCGTCCCGCTACTGGGCGCAGCTCTGATTCAAGTGATGGCCGGCGCGGCATTCGCGCAAAGCAGCGGCGAGGCCGATCCGGCGCAAGCCAAGGCGCCGCCGACGGCGCGGACCACGCCGACGGAGCGTTCCGAGGCGCGTACCGAGCGCCGCGCCACGGGCCACAAGGCGGCCCGCGGGCCGCAGATGGGCGAAGGCCAGGCCAATCCCGTGGCTGCGCCTTCTCAACCGCGTGCCGAGCGCCGTGCGGCGGCGTCCAAGCGTCGGGCCGCGAACACTGCGTCCAACAAGGCGGGCCAGTTGCCGCGCGGCGGCAACAGCGACGCGCCGGAACGCCAGAAGCCCTGAGCCAGCGCGACAGGCTCAGGCGCGTTCGCGCAGCCGCATGCGAAGACCGATCGGGGTCATCGTGAAGGCGAGGTGCTCGCGCGCCGGCTGGCCGTCGGGCGTGTCGACGCCGGCGATGTCGAAGCGGTTCAGCAGCTGCGCCATCGCCATCTTCATTTCGAGCAGCGCGAGGTAACGTCCGGGGCACATGCGCGGGCCGGCCCCGAAGGGCATCGAGATGCGCTTCGCGCTGGCGGCCGTGGCGCCGGCCGGCCCGTCGGCCAGCCAGCGCTCGGGCTCGAAGGCCGCGGCGCGCGGCAGGTGGCTGTCGCTCACGCTGTCGCGGCGCATCAGGTCGATGACCACCGTCCCCGCGGGCACCTGCACGTCGCCCACCTGCGTGTCGCGCTCGGCCTGCAGCGCGAGGATCGGCGCCACCGGCTTGAGCCGCATGGTCTCGTGCGTGCAGGCCTCGACGAAGTCCAGCTGCGCCAACTGCTCCAAGCTCGGCAGCGCCGAGTCGCCGACCACGCGGCGCACCTCGTCGCTCGCGCGCTGCAATGCCGCCGGATGGCGCCACAGCAGGTCGATCATCCAGGCGATGGTGTTGGCGGTCGTGTCTTCGCCGGCCAGCAGCATCGTGAGCACGTTGCCGGCCACCTGCAGGTCGGTGATGCCGCTGCCGGGCTGGTCGGCGGCCGCGATCATCGCCTCGAGCAGGTTGCGCGGATGCGCGCGCAGCCCGGGGTCGGCTTCCATGCGGCTGCGTGCTTCGGCGATGAACCGCGCCACCGCTTCGTTGACCGCCTGCACACTGAGCTTCAGTTCGCGGTCGGCCTGGGTCGGCACCAGCCGCCAGATCGGCAGCGGCGCCAGCATGCGCCTGACCAGGGCCGGGAAGATCTTGTCGAGATGCTGCTGGATCACGTCGCCATCGGACTCCAGCGTGTTGACCTCGGCGCCGAACGCGAGTCCGGCGATGGTGTCGACCGTGTAGCGCATCAGGTCGGCCTGGAGATCGATCGCCTCGCCGCGCCGCGCGGCGGCCTGCCATCGGCGGCCGAGCCGCTCGGCGACCTTCTGCAGCGACGGGAAGTAGCTCCGGACATGGGCCGGGTCGAAGCTCGCCATCACCATGCGCCGCTGCCGTCGCCAGTCCTCGCCGTTGGCGCGGAAGAGGCCGGGACTGAGGCCCATCTCTCTGGCCACGGCCCCTTGGCGGTCGGAGCGTTTGAAGCCTTCGGGCCGGTCGCGCAGCGTGGCGGCCACGGCCTCGTGGTCGCCGACGACGAGCAGCCGGCGCCGGCCCATCCGCAGCTTGAAGAAGGGGCCGAATTCGTGGCACCACTGCTCCAGCTGCTGGTGCATGCGCGGCGCATCGATCTGCAGCAGGTTGCCGAGCAGCGGGGCGCCGCGCGGGCCCGGGAGGTCGTCGATGCGGCGCAAGGCGGTGGTTTCCATGATCATGCGATCCGGGTGAAGCCGTCGGCGCTCCAGCGCTCGCTGCCGACGCCGTGGTGGACGAAGAACAGGCCCTCCGGGTCGTAGCGCTCCTTGGCCGCCAGCAGCCGCGGATAGTTGGCGCCCCAGAAGGATTGCTGCCAGTCGGGCTCGAAGTAGTTGCTCTCCGCGAGGTAGGAACCCGGCCGCGGGACCAGCCGGCGCAGCTCGTCCACCGCGCGGCCGATCGCAGCCGCCTGGCGCTGCGCCAGCCCGGCGTCGGGCTCGTGCCCGGCCACCCCGGGAAAGGCCGGCGGGCCGTCGGCGCCGCAGATCACGAGGGCGAAGGCGTCCAGCACGGCTGGATTCATCGCGGTGTCACGGGCCGCGGCGATGGCCTCGGCAGGCGCACCGGCGAGGCCCTTGTTGACGTGCATCGACACCCCCCAGTGCCGGCTGGCGGCGAACAGCGCATCGCCCAGCGCCTGGCGGCGGTCCGGGTGCAGCAGGGCCGCGGGCAGCCAGGCCGACTGGTAGCCGTGCAGCACCTGGCCTGCCTGGCCCTGGTCGCCGGGCCAGAACACATTGCCCTCCGGCGCATCGGGCCGGTCGTCGGTGCTGATGAAGCCGAGCACGCGTTTGACCAGGGTCGGCGCCCAGAAGTCGCGGGCCGGGGTGGAGACGATCTTGAGTGGAGAGAACTCGATCCTGAACTCGTCGGGCGCCGCCTCGACCGCGGCCAGGAAGGGCTCCCAGACCGCCTGCGCCTGGCTCCGGCTCAGGCCCTGGAACACCATCGCGATGCGCAGCGTGTGGTCCGGTCGCAGGCGAATCTGTTCGCCCCAGTGCGGGTTGTGCAGGCTCTTGGCGTAGAAGTCGACGACCAGGCCGATCAGGCGGCGGAAGGCGGGCGCGGAGGACGCCTTGATCGCCATGTTGACCGCACCGAAAGATTCCGGCAGCGCGTGCACCCGCAGCGTGAGGCGGGTGACCACGCCCAGGCTGCCTCCGCCGCCGCCCTTGAGGCCCCAGAACAGCTCCGGTTCGCTGCAGGCGCTGGCGATGCGTACCTGGCCGTCGGCGGTCACCACCTCGGCCTCGAGCAGGCTGCCCGAGGCCAGCCCGTAGGCCTTGGAGAAGCTGCCGAAGCCGCCGCTCTGCACCAGCCCGGCGACGCCGACCGTCATGCATCCGCCCCCCTGCACGTAGCCGCCGCCCCGGGTGCTGACCGCGTCGTAGACATGGGCCCAGATCGCGCCGGCGCCGACCGAGACGGCGCGCGTCGGGGCGGTACGCCCCGCGCAGCCCCTGGCGACGAACGCGTCGTGCAGCGTGACCTCGTTCATCCTGCGCGTCCAGACCAGCAGGGAATCGGGGGCATTGGAGGTGCCCTGGTAGCTGTGGCCGCCGCCCTTGACGACCAGACGCAAGCTGTTGCGGCGCGCGAAGTCGACCGCGGCCGCCACGTCGCCGGTGCTGCGTGCGGACACCGCATAGACGCTGGGGCTCGAGGTCCAGGCATCGACCCAGCCCAGGGTCTGGGTCAGGCCGATCTCGTCGCCGAGGAAGTAGGGGTTCCTGACCGCCTTGAAGAACTGCGTGCAGGCCGGTCCGGCGGGCGCATCGAGGCAGGGCGAGAACGGCGACTGCACCTTGACCAGCGCATCGCCGCCCAACTGCTCGCCGAACTGCTTCCAGCGCGCGTCGGAGGGCCAGTCCGGATCGCCGGGGCGCACGCGCGAGCCCGCGGCGGACGCCGCCGAGGCGCGCAACGGCGCGAGCATCCACAGCAGGTTGCCGTAGCCGATCGGAGCCGCGGAGGCCAGCTGCAGGAGACGTCTTCTGTGCACAGAACCCTTTCACCGGAGACTGCGTTCGAGGAGCCGGCTGCAGTATGCCGAACCGGTGGCGTGAAGTCTTCTTTTCGCGCTCGAGGCGGCGCCGACGGGCCGGCTCTGCGCCTCAGGCCTGCTGTTCGATCGCGGCCTGCACGATCGGCCGCGCCCATTCGGGTGTGGCCTCCAGGGCCGCGGTGTCGTCGGCCGCCGGGAAGACCAGCCGGCCGCCGACCATCTCGAGCAGCAGCACCGGGTCGGGAATCTCCTCGCCAGGCGCCGCCTCGGCGCTGTTGTCGAACACCTGCAGGCGCGCCAGCAGCGGCATCAGGCGGATCAGGTTCAGGCGCGAGCTGATCCAGCGCTCGCGGATCTTGGCGACGGGAATGTCGTGGCCGCCGCTCGCGACCCGGGCCCGGACCCGCCGCAGGTGCATCTCGGCCGAGGCGAGGCCGCAGAAGATCATCACGACATCGTGGGTGCGCGAGGCCTTGGCCAGCAGTTCGGGAATGGTGCTGGCGCCCAGCGTGGTCTCGAAGGCGTGGTTGCGTCGCTCGGCGAGCGCGGCGGCGAGCCGGGCGCGGCCGTATTCCCAGGCGCGGCCGTTGGCGTCCTCGACGTCGAGGCCAAGCTGCGCGACCAGCTCGCGCGCATGGCTGTCGGGGTTGTACCAGGCCAGGCCGTGCTCGGCGAGCAGGGCGCCGCCGACGGAGCTCTTGCCGGCGCCGTTGACGCCGGCCAGCACGAAGATGAAGGGCCGCGCAGCGCCAGCCGCGGCCATCAGAACGAAGCGCCGGCTTTCGGCCGCCGGGCCAGCTTGCCCCGGGCCTCGAACAGGGCGCCGACCCGCTGGGCGGCGTCAGGCTGCTGCAGCACGGCCAGGCGCCTGTCGAAGCGGCCGGCCAGTTCTTCCAGCACCGACTGTTCGCGGGCGCTGAGGGCCAGCAGGTCCTCGGTGAGCTGCTGGTAGGTGGCGGCATCCAGCAGCACCATCTCGACCGCGGCATGGTTCGTGATGGCCACGCTGCCGCTCTGGCGAACCTGGCGCACGACGTCGCCCCACTTGTTCTTCACCTGGGAGGCGTTCTGGCGCGGCAGGTCGTGGAGGGCGGGCAGGGCGGTGATCATGGCAAGCTCCGGCTATGGAGTTGCCATTATGGCAAAAATAGCCAAATTGTGCCCGCCGGGGCGGATTTCGAATTATTCTTGCCAACAAAGTCGCAAACGGGTCCACAGGCGAGTTCTTTTTGCACACCTTTCAGATAGGGGGAGACTTAGAAGCGACGCGCAGCCCGTCGAACGACGACCGTCGCCTTGGCCGGTGGCTTTTCGCCTTGTGGCGCCGGCGACTTCCGAAGAGCGCGCTTGGCCGGCTTGCGCCGGCCTTGGAGGGACTCGATCAGGGAAAGGGCTTCCTTGTCGAACTTCGCGTTTTCGTCAGGCATGGCCGCCTCCGGAGGATGCGAGGGCCCGATGGTACGACCAAGCGGAGCCAGCCGTCGCGATCGCTGCTTCTAGTTACCGGAGGCGACGCGACTGGCGCTTGTCGAGCCCGTTTTCGTCCTTGACAACGCAACTGCTGTCAGCTTGCCTTATGGCGGAAACCTCGCAAGCTTGCCTGGCCGCTGTCCAGGAGGGGGAATTGGGCAGGCCGGGAGGTTGCCGAAGCAAGGGAGGGATGACGGATTGGTGTGCGGATGGGTTCACTTCGCGTCACGGCGGGGCTCGGAAATCGGAAGCCCGGAGGATGATCGGTTCACGGTGCGTGGCGTCATAGCGCGACCACGCAGCTACGTTGATCGCCACGTAGTGCTCTTCGTACGCACTTACGGCCCGGCTGGGGCCATCCGAGGCGTGTACGTAGGCACCGAATTGGGACGCGAGCGCGTCGTTGGTGATCAGCGCTTGAATCTCGCGGCCTTGCACGGGAAGCGCAAAGGCAACGCCGTTTCCGACCCAGTGCGCGCCGCGCGAACCGCCGACGCGATGGCCACTTGCATCCACGATCCTTTCGGGTTCCAGCGACGCCCGCTCCGTTTCGAAGGCTTCCAGGTCGCGTTCAGGCGGCGGATCTTCCAGGATTTCGGCCGAAGCAAAGTCCCGATCGAGATACATCATCTCGAAGTTGCTGATCTGGATGATGTCCCGGTCCAGCAACGCTCGCACCGATACTTCATCGCCATTGACCAGCGTGCCGTTGGTGCTGTGAAGGTCGTGAAGGGTGACGAAATGGCCGTGCCGCGTAAGGACGACGTGAGCCTTGCTGACGGTGGCGCTCGCGAGCACGAGGTGGTTGCTCGTGCTGCGACCGATCCTGAACTCGCCTTCAAGGAGCCGCACGTTGCGCAGTGCTACACCGTTCTTCGTCACGATCAGAGTCGGCATCGGTCGAGGCCTCCCTTATGGACCGATGGTATGTCGGCAAAGGCACAGCCGCTGCCAGTCGTCACACGCCGAGAGCATTGAGACGAACTGATACGCGGCGACCGTGACCACTGCCGACGTGTCCCAGTCGAACGGCATTCTCCACGTGGTCGACAAGGTGCTGCTGCCGAAGCAAGTCGCAACGCAAGCTTGGCGTGGCTCCATGCCGCGCGGTCGCTACACTCGTCGGTATCGCCGACGACGCGCGACGCCTGCCGCGCGCCCATTGCCGTCAGAGCCCGCACGCTGCCCGACGCAAAAAATCGCCATGTCTCTATCCGAAAAGCTTCAGATCCCTACGGCGAGCGCCGACGGCAGCTTTGCCGCGCCGGTGCCTGCGCCGGCCGATAGCGCGGCCGACGCTCTGCGCGACGCGCAGGCGCAGCACGCGGCGCTGGCCGAGCAGCTCGACGCGATCAACGAGTTGTTGGCCAAGCCGCTCAATCAGATTCTGGCGGATCGCGAACGCTTCAAGGAATCGGCCGCCGCGTGGGACGCCTTCGGCGCCATGTGGTTGCTGTCCCAGCGCGCGATGAAACGCGTGGCGCTGGACCTGGCTGCGCAGCTTGGCGTGAGCGAGGACGAGGTGGTGGCCCGCGCGCTGGGGCACGCCAACGCGGTCCTCAACGGCGACGGCGTGGATCTGGGCGGCCTCGTTGCCGAGGCGCAGCTCGCGCACATCGCCAGGCACAAGCCCTTGCTGCGCAAGCAGTTCCGCTGAGCATCTCGGAGACCCCACGGTCTGCTCATACGATGCCCGGCTCAGCGCGATTTTTCTCTATCACTTCGAGCGACGTGTGAAGCTCTGACCGTATTGCGTTCGACATCTTGTCGGCCCAATTTCTCTGAGCCGACAGGAAATCGTCTTCTGCCATGACGTGAAGCGTCGCCGCCGCCGCTATTTCGTCGGCGGTTGGATTCGCACCGTTCTCGACCAGCAGGCCCACGTGCTCCTTGCCACCTCTGAGGACAGCGGCCATCAAAGGCGTGAGGCCAGACGCGTTAGGCCTGTTCTTGTCGAAGGTTCGATTGTTCAAGAGCGCGCGGAGACGGTCCATGCTGCCCTCGAGGATGGAAAGCTCCTGCATGACTTCGGCCGCCGAGTCGTGGATTGTTCTGTTCATCGTCGTTTCAATGATTGCATCCGTTTCAAGGTCGAGAGAGTCGGTCGTGGCCAGATTCTGCAGAGCGTTCTTTCCTACAGTTTGATGTGCTTGGCTTCTGAATGAGACTAAAGGCGCATTCCTGCTGCAACCATGGAAACACCTACACACCTACTTATGAGACAAGGCTATATCCGTGCTTCCTGCACCGCTTCGGCCAGTGACAGAGCGTTCCTGAAAAGCAAAGGTCATCAACCCGAGGCTTGACGGTCGCAACACCAAAGCGCTCAATGAACGCTTTTCCCTACATCATCTGGGGGCGACATGAAGACGTCTTCAGTCGTGGCAGCGGTCGCTGGTTGCACATTCGTTCTTGGCTGCGACTTGCAGCCAAGTGTCTTGTTCGTGGCGAACGGAACGCTGTTCCAAATGCTGCAGTTGACCGATGCGCAGGAGGAATGCCCCGCACCCCATCGGGTTTGCTACCTTACGGCGTGGGATGGCGGGATTTATCGCGGATGTTGGGTTCGCGAACAAGCCAACATTCGCGCACGCTTTCCAGCGTTGGGCGACAAGCTCATACCAGTGGGCGAATTTCAACGCACGATGTTGGCTGAGTACCGGAAGGTCGAGCTCGAGTAGACCCACGAGGCCCTGCAATCGGCTCAATTTTGGCGCTCCTAATTGCGGCTCGCTTCCATTCCGAAGACCACGTGAACATGGCTTTCGCGGCTGACCAGGAAATGCGCGACCATGACGTCGCCGGTGGCCATCGGCGTGGCGTGCATCTGGAACCAGCGGAGCTCGTCGGGCGAATGGCACGGGTACTCGCAGGTGAAGACCTGTCGATCGCCGCGCATCACTTCGTCGAGCCCCTGGAGGATGCGCAGCGCCGAATCGTCGGCGGCGGCACTGCGGCGACAGACCTCGAGGTAGTTCACGCCAGGGCCGATCGAGCCGACCCCGGGGTTCCCATTGCGCTCGGCGAATTCGATCCACGCACGGTTGACGAAGCGAATCACGCCGCGCCGGTCGACGACCGCCACGACCCCCGCGAGCGCGTCGATCACGTCCTGCAGTGTCTTGTGGGTCGCGCGGCTCAAGAGCCTCGGCAGCGCGTGGGTATCGTCGAGTCTTGCATGTGCCGGGTCTTCGTCCGGGCCGTCGGGCGATCGCACCAGATCGGTCATGGGGGCGAACGCGGCCGGCGCGCCCGCAAGCGGGATGCCGATGTCCAGCACGGTGCCGCCCCCGGGCCTGCTGTCGATGCCCATGCTCCCGCCCAGCGCGCGCACCCTCTCTTGAATACCCAGGATCCCGAACGCTTCGGACTTGCGCCTGTCGGCTGCGTCGATGCCCCGGCCGTTGTCGCTGACTCGGACCGATATCGACCCGGCGGTCGCCAACGCCAGCTGAATGTGCACCTCGCTGGCGTGCGAATGCTTGGCGACATTGTTGAGCGCTTCCTGCACGACGCGGTACAGGCAGAGCGCGATCGCCGGCATTTCCATCAACGCGTCGGATGCTTCTTCCGGCGCGTCGATCTTGCAGGCCACACCGGCCTGCTGGCTGAACTGGGCGACCAGCATTTCGAGGGCCGGCATCAGGCCGAGGTCGTCGAGCATCGGCGGACGCAGGTCGTTCACGATGCGGCGCGTCGACACGACGGCCTTCTCGGCCAGGCCGTCCACTTCGGCGACATGCGGCAGCAGTTCCGGCGCCTGGGCGCCGAAGCGTTCACCGATGCCGCGCAGATCCATGCGGATCGCAGCCAGCGTCTGCTGCAGGTCGTCATGCAATTCACGCGCGATCCGCTTGCGCTCTTCTTCCTGGACCTGGTCGCGCGATGCAATGAGCCGTTGCATCGCGACGTGGGAAGACTCCAGGTCTTCCTGCACCTCCCTGATCGCGGTGACGTCCCGGCTCGTGACAACGGCGCCGACGATCGTGCCGTCCTTCGAGCAGATGGGCGCAAAGCCGTAGCTTCCTGTCCACGTTTCGCCGGTGTCCTTGCGCCGCAGCCTGTACTCGACGTTGGTCGCCACTTCCCCCCGCAGTGCCCTGGACACCGCCCATTGCGCGAGCGGCGCCGGATCGCCGTCGGGCATGCGCAGCTCCAGGATCTCCGGATATTGCGCGACCGTTCGCGGGCAGGCGGACTTGTCCGCAAACCGGTGAAACGACGCGAAGGCGTCGTTGAACTCGATGAAACGTCCCTCGGTGTCGGAGATGAAGACCGCATCGCTCATGCTCGACAGCGCTGCCTGGAGCGTCGAGGCGCCGGCCCGAAGCGCTTCCTCGGCCTGCTTGCCGTCGGTGACGTCGGCGCGGACCCTGTCCCTGCCCGCCGTGATCTGCGCGGCCGTCGCCTCGCGGCGCGCAATGGGATTGGCGATGGCGGCGCTCAGGCGCCATGCCAGGCCAAGCGCGAGCAGGCAAAGCCCCAGGCCGACGGCGACGGTGCGGCGCAGGGCCGAGTCGTACTCCGAAAGGACATCGGCCTGCGGGAGGCTGGCGATCACCCGCCAGTCCACGCCGGGCAGCGTCAGCAGCGCAAACAGCCGCGGAACGCCGTCTCGCCCGACCCCGGCGAAATGGCCTTCGCGCGCACCCCCCAACGGATCCGCCTCGCCGTCCCTGGGGCGCGAGCCGATGAACTCCGCCGCGGCGGTCGAGCGCAGAAGAATGGCTCGCGTTCGATCCACGACCGTCACGAGGGCGCTCTTCGGCGTCGAGCCGAACAATTGCTCGCTGAGCGTCAACAAATCCACGGTCATCACCAGCAGGCCTGTCTGCGCTGCGTTCCCGTCACGAATCGGATAGCTCAGGGCCGCGAACTTTCTCCCGCTGCGCTCGTCGACGAACACATTGCTTGCCGCGAACACGCCGGCGGCCTCCGCAACCGGGGCCCGCGGGACCGGACCCGATCCGAAGGCGCAGACGGTGTTGCCGCGTGCGTCCCGGATCGCGTACCCGAGCGACGCGGGGATCTGCCGCAGGCTCGCTTCACCGAGCGGGTCGCAGTGCTCCGGATCCATGGCCTTGACCAGAGGCTGCCTGGACAACCGATCGAGAACGGACTCGAACTGATCGAGCACGCGCTGCACGTCCGCGGCCGACCCGATGGCGAGGATACGGACCTTTTCTTGGGCGGCATCGTGGATCCGGCGCGCTTCGGCGGCCAGGACCGATGCCACCAGCGCTGTGAACGCGAGCATGACCCCGCCTGTCAGCAGGACGATGCGGCTGCGAAGCGACAGGTTCTCGAACCACGAGGCCATTGGATCTCTTGCCAGGTCGCGGATCTCGGGTGGACTGCACAACCACCGTCGGCCCGCGGGGTTCACTGGGTCGTTTTCCGACGCATTCTCCTATTTCTGAAGGCGAGCGGCAGCGGAAGCGCGACGCTGCAGAAATCCGGCCCATTCGACGCAATCATTGAGCATGCGCATCTCGCAGGGCTTCGATCCCGTGCAACATGAGTCCACCTCCATGAGGAAACGCGAGCGAGGTGCAGAGGTGAGAGTGCTGCTGGTCGATGATTCCGTGGCAATACGGCAGAGCTTCGGTGCGCTGTTGGCGAACGCGCCGGAAGTCGAGGTCGTCGGCTGCGCGGAGGACGCCGCCACGGCCTTGGCGGCGCTGGCTTCGAACCGGCCGGATCTCATTGTTCTGGACGCCAAACTGCGCGGGCACGATCGAGGCATCGATGTGCTGCATCACGTCAGGCGGCATTACCCGGACATCAAGGTCGTCGTGCTTTCCCAGTTCAACTGGGCTTCCATGCGCAAGCGCTACATCGACGCCGGCGCTCTCGCCTACTTCGACAAGGCGACCGAGTTCCGGCAAGCGAGGGACTGCATCGCGGCGCTTTCGCTCTCTCAGGCCGCACAGGCCTCCAGTCCGAAGCCGTGAGTCCTCGCCTTGGCGGGCGCCCGCGTGCCTTGGGCGAAGCGCTGCAATGCGCCGAAGTCGAGAATCTCCACCCGGCGTTGTTCCACCTTGACCAGGCGCAAGGCCGCCAATGCCGCGAACGAACGGCTGATGGTTTCGTGCGCGACGCCCAGGTAGCTTCCGATGTCGCGACGCGTCATCAGCAAGCGGAGGGATCTGGCGGATTGGCCGGACGTCGCCATGCGCTGCGACAGATGCATCAGGAATCTCGCCAGCCGCACTTCGGCCGCCACGGCCGCCATCATGTCGGCCAACTGCGTCAGATCGTGCATCGCGCTGCCCACGGCACGCATCACGCCGCGATAGAACGCCGGCAGACTCTGCGCCAGCGCATAGAAGTCGGGCAATGCGATGGCATACACGCTCGCGTCTTCCAACGCGACCGCGGCCATGAGGTGGCAATCCCCGGACAGGGCGTCGCAGCCCAGCAAGTCGCCGCGACGCGCGAATCCGATGACCTGCTCGTAGCCGTCCTGGGCGGTATGAAAGGCCTTGAAGGTGCCGGCGCGCACCACGTAGATGGACGTCGCCGGGGCTCCTTCGAAGAACAGCGACCCGCCGGCGCGCAGACGGCGCACGGTCAGCGGGGTGTCCGGCGGTTGCTGGCCCTCGCCGATGGGGACGCCGAGGAGATCGAGCATTTCGTGCAGGGCGGCGTGCTCGCTTCGCTCGATGCCGGCAAGCCGCGTGGGATGGGCCGCGATACAGGACTGCACATCAGGCACGGGAACGGTATGCATCGAGATGCTCCAGGTTCGAGACGACGGACAGGCGTCAGCGGCCGAGCGAAGCTTGCGCCCGATCCGTGCTGCTTGAACATAGGATCGACACTTCCTGATGGGGCGGATTCTTCGTTGAAGCCTGGGACTTTTCCTGCGCCAATTTAGGAATAGTCCGAGTCTCGACGGAGAGGTCGCTCGTTGACTGCTCCAGCGCCTTCGTATCGTCGACGGCTTGATCTTCGCCGAAGGAAAGGCGACCATGGCCCCATACGCCGCCTCCGAACAGGACATGGAATGCATGAAACGACGCCTTGGGGACGAACGCCAGATGCCGGGTGGCGCCGGTGACGGCGCCGCTTCGGCCACCCAGGCCGGCACTTCGAATGCTTCTGGTGGACGATCACACGATCGTTCGGGAAGGGCTTAAGCGCGTGCTCGATCCGCTGGCCAATGGCTGGGAATTGATCGAGGCGGTCACGGGTTTCCAGGCGCTTGAACTCCTGCGGGAGAACGCTTGCGACCTGGCCCTGGTCGACCTGTCGATGCCGGGAATGACCGGCCTGGAACTGGTCCGGCGCATCAAGGCCGAGTTCGCGGGGGTGCGCGTGCTGGTGCTGAGCATGCATGCGGAAGAGCAATATGCGCTGCGCGCGTTCAAGGCGGGCGCCGACGGCTATGTCACCAAGGACGTCGCCGCGACGGAGCTGGTCGGGGCGGTGCGCAGGGTGGCCGCAGGCGGCGCCTACGTCACCGCCAGCCTCGCCGAGGTGGTGGTGCGGCAGCTCAACGGGTCGTCCGAAGCTCCGCGGCACATGCTGCTGACGGACCGCGAAATCGAGGTGCTGCAACGCATCGCGGCCGGGCAGCGCCTCACCGAGATCGGCGAGGCGCTCCACCTGTCGGTCAAGACCGTCAGCACGCACAAGACGCGCATTCAGGAGAAACTACATGTTTCAAGCACGGCCGAACTGATACGCTACGCGCTGGAAAACCGCATCGACGGTCCTGCGTGCCTTCAGGTTCACCCCTAGCCGTCCGCCAGGATCGGATCGCCATTGAACTTCTGCCCTCGATGAAAGGAGGCGACATGCGTGCCCTAGCCGTCCGACTGACGCGCGTCCTCGTGCTCGCCGCCTCCCTGTTCTCGGTGCTGGTGGGTGCGCAGCAGGCGCAGACCTTTTCCAGGGAACAGCTCGACCAGATGATGGCGCCCATCGCGCTGTACCCCGATTCGCTGCTGTCGCAGGTGCTGATGGCCGCGACCTATCCCGCGGACGTGGCCGATGCCGCCAAGTGGTCGAAGGCGAATCCGAACCAGAAGGGGGATGCGGCCCTGAAGGCCGTCGCGAACCAGCCCTGGGACCCGAGCGTCCAGTCGCTGGTGGCCTTCCCGCAGGCGCTGCAGATGATGGGCGACCAGCCCGACTGGGTACAGAACCTGGGCGACGCCTTCCTCGCCTCGTCCAAGGACGTGCTCGACTCGGCGCAGCGGCTGCGCAGCCAGGCGCAGAAGGCGGGCAGCCTGAAGAGCTCCGAGCAGCAGAAGGTCATCGTCGAGCAGGAGCCGCAGACGCAGCAGACCGTCATCAAGATCGAGCCGGCGAATCCCGAGGTCGTGTATGTGCCGGCCTACAACCCCGCGGTGGTGTACGGCACCTGGCCTTACCCGGCGTATCCGCCGTACTACTACCCGCCGGCGCCTTACTACTACCCCGGCGCCGCGCTCGCGACCGGCATCGCATTCGGCGTCGGGGTGGCCGCCACGGCCGCGCTCTGGGGCAACACCAATTGGGGGGGCGGCAACGTCAACGTCAACGTCAACCGCTACAACAGCGTCAACACGAACCGGCAGCTCAACGCCAGCCAGACGAACTTCCAGCACAACGCGGCCAATCGGCGCGGCGTTCCGTACCGGGATTCGGCGAGCCAGCAGCAGTTCGGGAAGAACGTGGCCGGCGCCAATCAGCGCGCCGACTATCGCGGACGCGAGACGGCGGCGCAAGGTGGAGCGCGCGATGCGCAGCGCCAGCAGGCCCAGGCCCAGCTGCAGCAACGCGGCATGGATCCGGGCCAGGGCCGCGACCAGCTTCGCAACGATCCGGCGACGCGGGAGCGCGCGCAGTCGGCGGCGCAAGGCGGCGCGGGTCGCGACCGCGGCGGGCAGGGCCCGGGCGGTGGCGGCCTCGGCTCGGGTGACCGCGGGCCCGGCGGCGCGGGTGCCGGCGCCGGCGGACGAGGCGGTGGCGACAACGCACTGCGAGGCGCCGGCGATGCCGGAAACCAGGCGCGCCAGCAGGCGAGTCGCGGCGATGCCAGTCGCCAGTCGATGGCGCAGAGCCACGGCGCCGGTCATGGCGGCGCAGCGCGCGCGAATGCAGGCGGAGGCTCGCCTCGCCCGAGCGCGGGTGGAGCCGGCGGTGCGCGCCCGAGTGCCGGCGCAGGAGGTGCACGCCCGAGCGCGGGCGGTGGCGGCGGTGCCCGAATGGGTGGAGGCGGTGGCCGCGGCGGCGGGGGCGGGGGCCGGGGTCGCTGACAGGAGACACACATGGCGCAATCGACACCACTCCAGCGCATCGGGACCACGTTCCTGAACGCCACATCCTTCAAGACCTTCGCGGCGGCCATGGCGATATCGCTCTCGCTCGCCTCCGGAGCGTCGTTCGCGCAGCGCGCCTACCCGACCCCCGATGCGGCCGCGGAGGCGCTCGTCGATGCCATTTCGCGCGTCGACAGCAACGCCTTGAGCACCGTGCTCGGCCCCGACTGGAGGCGCTTCGTTCCGGCCGCCGGCGTCGACGCGGAAGACGTCTACGACTTTCTCGGCGCCTGGGCCAAGCGGCACCAGGTCATCCTGGAGGCGCCGGGCAAGGCGGTGCTCGCGGCCGGCGAGGGCGACTGGACCTTGCCGGTGCCGATCGTGAAGAGCGCCGCCGGCTGGCGATTCGACCCGCGCGCCGGCGCCGAAGCCATGCGCAGCAGGCGCATCGGGCGCAACGAACTCGCCGCCATGCAGGCCGCACTGGCGTACTTCGACGCCCAGAAGGAATACGCATCGAAGGACCGGGACGGCAACGGCGTGCTCGAGTACGCGCAGAAGTTCGCGAGTTCGCCCGGCAAGCACGATGGCCTGTACTGGCCGGACGCGAGCGGGCAGGACCAGAGTCCGCTCGGGCCGCTCTATGCGGGCCAGAAGTCCGGCGAGGGCTACCACGGCTATCACTTCAAGATCCTCAAGGCACAAGGCAAGGATGCGCCGGGCGGTGCCTACGACTACGTGATCGGCGGCCGGATGCGAGGCGGATTCGCGCTCGTCGCATGGCCCGTGCGCTACGGAGAAACGGGTGTGATGAGCTTCCTGGTCAGCCACGACGGCACCGTGTACGAGAAGGACCTGGGGCCGGGCAGCGAGGCCGCCGCGCGCGCGCTGGCGCGCTTCAATCCGGATTCGAGCTGGCGCAAGGTGAGCGTGCCTGGACACTGAGGTGAATCCCGCTCCCGGCGACAGTGAAGGCGCATCGCCGCTTCGCTGGCTTCCGGGCTGGCGCACGCTGCGCTCCTACGAGCTTGCCTGGTTGCGCCACGACCTGACCGCCGGGCTCGTGCTGACCACGATGCTGGTGCCCGTCGGCATCGCCTACGCCGAAGCGTCGGGCGTGGGCGGCATCTACGGCCTCTACGCGACCATCGTTCCCCTGCTTGCCTATGCGTTGTTCGGGCCCAGTCGCATCCTGGTGCTGGGCCCGGATTCCGCACTCGCGGCCTTGATCCTCGCCGTCGTGGCGCCGCTCTCCGGCGGCGACCCGCTGCGCGCGATCGCACTCGCGAGCGCGATGGCGATCGTCTCCGGCGTCGTCTGCATCTGCGCCGGCCTGGCGCGGCTCGGCTTCGTGACCGAGCTGCTGTCGAAGCCGATCCGCTATGGCTACATGAACGGTATCGCGCTCACGGTGATCGTCAGCCAGATGCCGAAGCTGTTCGGTTTCTCCGTCGAGGGCGAAGGTCCGCATCGGCAAGCCTGGGAGTTCGTGCAAGGCCTGCTGTCCGGCAAGCCGAATCCGACCGCCCTCGTGATCGGCGCCGGCACGCTGGCGGCCATTCTTGTCCTGCAGCGGCTGCCGCGCGTACCGGCCGTTCTGCTCGCGGTCGTGGGCGCCACGGTGGCCGCCGGTGTGCTCGACCTCGCCACCCGCGCCGGCATTTCGGTGCTCGGCGCCATGCCGCGGGGCCTGCCGACGCCGACCCTGCCGATCATCGGCATGGACGACATCGCACCGGTTCTGCTCGGGGGCCTGGCCGTGGCGCTGGTGTCCTTCGCGGATACGAGCGTGCTCTCGCGCGTGTACGCGGCGAGGATGCGCACGACGCCGGCACCGAACCAGGAAATGATCGGCCTCGGCGTCGCCAACCTGGCGGCCGGCTTCTTCCAGGGCTTGCCGATCAGCAGCAGCGCGTCGCGCACACCGGTGGCCGAAGCCGCCGGTGCGCGCACCCAGCTCACCGGCGTGGTCGGCGCCCTTGCCATCACGGCGCTGCTGCTGGTGGCACCGAACCTGTTGCAGGATCTGCCCAGTGCGGCCCTTGCGGCCGTCGTGATCGCGGCGGCCATCGGTCTCATCGAAGTCGCCGATCTGCGTCGCATCTATCGCATCCAGCAGTGGGAATTCTGGCTGTCGATGGTCTGCTTCGCCGGCGTTGCACTGTTCGGCGCGATCCCCGGCATCGGCATCGCGGTCGTCATCGCGGTGATTGAATTCCTCTGGGACGGCTGGCGCCCTCATTCCGCCGTGCTGGGGCGGGTCGACAGCGTCGAGGGCTATCACGACACCAGCCGCTATCCGCAGGCCAGCCGCATTCCGGGCCTGGTGATGTTCCGCTGGGATGCGCCGCTCTTCTTCGCGAACGCGGAGCTCTTTCGCGACCGTGTGCGTGCGGCGGTGGCGAGTTCGCCGACGCCGGTGCGCTGGGTCGTCGTCGCGGCCGAGCCGGTGACGAGCGTCGACGTGACCGCCGCCGACATCGTGGCGGAACTCGACGACAGCCTGCTCGCCGAGGACATCGAACTGTGTTTCGCGGAAATGAAGGATCCGGTCAAGGACAAGCTCAAGCGCTTCGGACTCTTCGCGCGCCTGGGCGCCGAGAGCTTCTACCCGACGCTCGAAGAGGCCGTGCGGGCCTACTTGCGCAGCCACCCTGTCGATCGGGAAGAGCGGGAAGGCGAAACCCCGCGGCCGGGTCAGACGGAGGCTTGATACCGGGCTATGGCCTGGTCCACGCCCATGAACATCCGTTCGCGGCCCAGCGTCTCCCCGAGCGGCGAGCGCTGCACCATCGCCAGCACGCCCGGGTTGAGACGTGCGAGCCACAGCACGATGCCGTCGCCGCGCAGCTTCTTCTCGCCCTCGGTCAGCATCTTGAGCGCGGTGTACTCGAGATCGAACACGCCCCCCATGTCCAGGACCACGACCTTCGGCCGGGCCGTCTCGATCAGCGCCTGCAGCTTGTGTCCGATGCGCTGCGCGTTGGCGAAGTAGATGCGCCCCTCGGGCCGAAGCAGCAGCAGGCCGGGAAAGGTCTCGTCTTCCGGATGCGCGTCGCTGCGGGGCCGCAGCACGTTCGTGCCGGGCTTGCGCCCCAGCACATAGAGGGGTGGATCGGACATCTGATAGGCCAGCGCCACGAGCGACACGATGATCGCGGCGACGATGCCTTGCAGCGTCCCGAGCAGGACCACGCCCACCAGCGCCACCAGCGCCCAGACGAACTCCGTGCGCCGCACCCTGATGATGTCCCGGAACTCCACCGGCTTGATCAGGCCGACCGAGTAGACGATCACCACCGCCGCCAGCGTGGCGTTCGGCATCAGCCCGATGAAGGGCGCGAGGAAGAGCGCCGTGCCCAACGCCGCCGCCGCCGTGACCAGGGACGCCAGCTGGGTGCGTGCGCCCGCCAGGCGGTTGACGGCCGTCTGCGTGGTGCCGCCGCCGGCCGGCATCGCGCCCAGCAGCGCGCCGCCGACGTTCGCGAGGCCCGTCGCCAACAGCTCCCGATTGGGCTGCGGTACGGCCTCTCCGCCGCGGAGGAAGGCACGCCCTGCCGCGACCGTCTCGGTGAAGCTCATCAGCGCGATGCCCATCGCCGCCGGCCACAGCTGCACCAGCAGGTGCAGGCTCGGCGCCGTGAACGGCGGCAGGCCCGTCGGCACGGTGCCGACGGCCGAGACCCCGTAGCGCTCGAGGCCCAGGAACTTCATGGCGGCGATCCCGCCCGCCACGGCGATCAGCGGAGCGGGCGCGCGCGGCGTGAAATGCTCCATCGCCACGAGGACCAGCACCGTGATCGCACCGACGGCCAAGGTCGGCACGGACGTTTCCGGACTGGCCTGCACGATGGACAGCAGGTTCTCGAAGAACCCGCCCTTCTGGATGTGGATGCCGAGCAGCTTGGGAAGCTGGTCCACCACGATGACGATCCCGATGCCGGCCTTGAACCCGACGAGCACCGGCTCCGAGATGAAGTTGGCGACGAAACCCAGCTTGAGCACGCTCGCCAGCACCAGGATGACGCCTGTCAGCAGGGTCAGCGTGGCGGCGGCCGTGGCGAGATCGGCCGGGTTGCCGTCCGCGGCGACGGCCCCGAGCGCGGTCGCCGTCAGGATGGCCAGCGTCGTGGTGGTGCTGACGCTGAGAGGACGCGAAGTCCCGAGCAGGGCGTAGATCGTCATCGGGACGAACACCGTGTACAGCCCGACCTGCACCGGGAGTCCGGCGATCGTCCCGTAGGCGAGCGCCTTGGGAATCACGACCGCCGCGGCGATCAGGCCGGCGACGACGTCCGCCGTGAGCCAGGCGCCCTGGTAGCCGAGCATCCAGTCGGGCAGGGGAAGGTGCAGGCGGCCGTGCGAACGACGCGCACTGCGAGGCTCAACCCGGTGCTGCTTCATGGCCTTGCCCGAGCACGCGCCTCACCATCCGCACGGTGGCGTCGCCGGGAACCTGCGATTCCTGGAACCCGAGTCGCTTGGCGAGTCCGCGCATCGGCGCATTGGTCGACAGGACATAGCCCTCCATGCAGCGGAAGCCGTGCGCCTCGGCCGCCGCCACCAGTGTCTCCATCAGTCGCGGCGCCAGGCCCTGGCCTTGCCAGCCGTCGACGATCGCGATGGCGAACTCGCAGGTGTCGCTGCCGGCGGCCGAGGCGTAGCGCGCGCCGCCGATGATGGACTCGCCCGAGCCCTCTGCGGCGACGGCGACCAGCGCGAATTCCCGCTCGGGAACCGGGTGGGTCGCCGCTTCGAGCATGGTGTCCGGAAGGTCCCGTACCGTGCCCATGAAGCGCGTGTAGCGCGAGTCCGTCGACATGTGGCCGATGGCGGCCTGGAGGGCCTCCTTGTCCTCGGGCAGGATCTCGCGCACGGTCACGCGCCGGCCGTCGCGCAATGGCAGCGTCGCCGGAAGGGCGGGCGGCGGCGGGAGATCGGCCGGGTCCTGCACGGCTAGTACACCTCGGGGACGTACCTGATCGGGTGATCCACCTCTTGGTAGTCGCCGCGCCCCTGCCGCTTCGGCAGCTTGACCTTTTCGCGCGGCGCGGATTCATGGGGCACGTGCGCCAGCAGGTGCTTGATCAGATTCAGGCGCCCGCGCTTCTTGTCGTCGGAGCGCAGCACGAACCACGGGGCCGTCGGCAGGTCGGTGGCCGTGAACATCTCGTCGCGGGCGCGCGAATAGTCGAACCAGCGGCTGTAGGACTTGAGGTCCATGGGCGACAGCTTCCAGATCTTGCGCCCGTCCTCGATGCGCGCTTCCAGACGGCGGGTCTGCTCTTCGGGGCTGACTTCGAGCCAGTACTTCAGCAGGATGACGCCGGAATCGATGATCGCCCGCTCCACCGGGGGAACCGCAGCGAGGAACGCCTTCGCCTGCGCCTCGGTGCAGAACCCCATGACGCGTTCCACGCCGGCGCGGTTGTACCAGCTGCGATCGAAGATCACGACCTCGCCCGCGGCCGGCAGATAGCTGATGTAGCGCTGCAGGTACATCTGCGACTTCTGGCGCTCGGTCGGCGCCGGCAGTGCCACGACGCGAAACACCCGGGGGCTGACACGCTCGGTGATGGCCTTGATGGTGCCCCCCTTGCCCGCACCGTCGCGCCCCTCGAAGATCACGCAGACCTTGAGGCCCGCATGCTGCACCCACTCCTGCAGCTTGACCAGTTCGACGTGGAGGTCCCGCAGCGCCTTGTCGTATTCCTTTCTCGACATCGGCTCGTCCGGCGCAGGCTTCGCGTCGCCTTCGTGTCCTTGCGCTTCCTGCGCCTGGGCTTCTTCCTTGTGGGTCGGCTTTCCGTGGTTGTGCTTCTTTTCGCTCTTCGACATCGCTGCCTCCATCGGTTGATTGAAATCCAGTCGGCGCCTGCGCTGGCGGCCTCGTCTCACAGAAGCCGCGCGGCTTCGTCCAGCAGGTTCCTCGGCTTCGGCACATCGACCCGGGCCACCCGCACCAGCGCGAACGCGCGCTCGCGCGGCGGGTCGCCCGGGACCCTGGCGATCTCCAGATCGAGCGTGTGGCCATCGTCCGCACCCTGCTCCGGGAGCACGACATTCATCCGGCTCAGGCGCAGGCTCCTGGCGCTGACGTGGATCAGCGCGCCCGCGTCCGCGAACACCTCGCACACCCGATCGAGCTGGCGGTCCAGCGCCTCGGAACGCGAGCCCAGGTTCTGGAGTTCCTTGTCGTTCTCTTCCAGCTGGACGCGAAGGCGTGCCAGTTCGCCGGTGTCGACCTCGCCGCCGCCGCCAAGCACCGATTGCATTCCCACGCCTTGCCGCTCGAGCAGCCGCAAGCGGGCCGCGACCAGCGCGCGCTCCTGCTCCAGATCGTCCCGGCGGGAGGTGTCCGCGGCCATCCGCGCGAGCCCTTCGATCGCCAGCTGGTCGACCATCCGGCGCCCGATCTCCTGCCTGAGTTCGGCGTCCGAAGGTGCGCAGATCCTGATCTGGTGATCGCTGAAGCTCAAAGTCGTTTGCGCAACATCCGAGCGCGTGACATCGCCTTCCTGTGCAACGCCCAGCGTGCGGCGTTCGTTCATTGCCATGCCGAGCACGGCAAAGGCCTCGTTCAGGCCCGGCTGCTGTTCGAAGAAGGTGTAGAGCTCCGTCGAACGGCCGAGCGCGGGCCCGACATCGTCCGCAGCCCCGAAGAACGCCCGGACGTAGGAGTCGGCAGCCCAACTCGCCGGGCTCAAGGCGCGTGGCGAGGGGAATGCCGCCACGAGTTCGCGCAGGTGAGCCGCCGCCTTCGCGATTGCCGATGTCAAGCGCGCTTCGTGGCCCTGCGCCAGTCGCAGGCGTGGGCTCAGGCCGACGACGCGCGCCACCATCCGTTCGACTTCCTCGTCCCGCGGCGCGTGCTTGCGTTTGTCGCCAAAAAGGCGGCCGATGATTCCCATGGCGGGCTCCTCCTGGAGGATCAGGCGAAGTCGTCGCTCAGGATCTGCGCGCTGATCCGTCCCTTTCTCCAGAACATGTCGTGGATCCTTTCCTTCAGCTTGTGAAGCCCGTCGGGATGGACACCACGGAAGGTGAGCAGCACCGCAGGCCGCGAGCCGTCGCCCTCGACATGCTGGATCTCGTCGAACTCCGGAAAGCCGTACTTCACCAGGAAGGCCTTGACCTCGTCATCGGTCGTGCCCGCTTCGATATTTCCCAACAACAGCCGTGCCATTTCGAATCTCCTTGCGGACTGACTTTGCTACGCCAAGATGTGAACGCCGCCGCTGACGTTCAACATGTCGCCCGAGGGCGAGCCGGCGGCACTACTTCGCGGCCTTCTTCAACGCCGCCCGCAGGCCCGCGGATGCCGGGCTGCTGACCTCGTGCTTTGCCAGGATCTCCAGCGGCGTGACCGGCTTTCCGTAGTAGGCGGCATTGAGCGAATCGCGCACGTCGATCACCGAGCCATCCACCGCCAGACCCGCGAATGCGCCCTTGACCATCGAGAAGGCGACGAAGTCGGTGTTGAGTGCGGCGCTGGCGCCCATGCCCGACTTCCAGACCGCCACCGACGCATCGCCGCCGAGCTTGACCTTGCTCGTATACAGCGAGTCGAGCGCCTTCTGGCTGTGCACCAGCATCACCATTTCTGCCGACGACGCGCCGGCCTGGAACCCGAAGCTGGCCGAGCCCATCGTGTAGAAGGCCGGGCCGCTCCAGCTTCCGGTTTTTTCATCGCGCACCATCAGGACCCCGGAGCCTCCCGAGCCGCCGAGCACGAAGCCCGCCTTGAGAATCTGCGGGAAGATCAGCACGCCCCTGGCCTTGCCGAGGGCAGCGCCGAACTCGGTGAAGTCCTTGCTCTTCGAGAAGGCGTTGACCGTGGCCTGCGCCTTCTGGACGAGCGCCTTGGCGTCGGCGTCATCGGCTGCCCGGGCCGGCAGGCTGCCGAGCACTGCGGCCAGGGTCAGTGTGCCGACAGCGAACGAAAAGTTTCTGCGGGTCGTGTTCATCGCGATCTCCTCGGTGGGTGCCGTCAGGGACGACGTTGTTGCAAACTGTCGGGCAGCTTCATTGCTGCTGCTTGCTGCCCTTGATGTTGCCGGCGACACCGCCGGCCACGGCACCGATGGCCGCACCGGTCCAGCCACTGCCGCCGGAGATGGCCGCGATGCCGGCGCCCGCCGCGGCACCGATGGCCGCGCCGCTTGCCGTTCCCTGTTGCTGTGGTGTCATGTTCGTGCAGCCGATCGCGATCACGGCGGCTCCGATCGACACGATGAGTCCGATGTGCTTCATGGCTTTCTCCTTGAGGCCTAGTTCTTGAGACCGGGCACGACCATCTCGAACCAGATGGTTTCGATGACCGGGCGTTGCAGCCGGTCCGGATGCGCGGCATACCAGCGGTCGAGTCCGTCGCGCACGGTGTCGAGCGTCTGTCCCTTGAGCCCCTTGACTGCCCTCGGGATGATGGTCTGGCTGTCAGGCGGCGCATTGCCGGCGTTGTAGGCGCTCTCTATCTGGATCACGTTGGCGACGCCGATCAGGTAGACCTTCTTCAGTTGCTCGTTCGATCGGGTCCAGTGCTCACCCGTGATCAGGGGCACCTCCTGCGCGCGGACATTGCCGCCTGCCAGCACCGCCGCGAGGAGCACCGGGACGATCGTCAGGTGCCAACTCAAACTCAGTCTCTTGGTCATCATTCACCTCCATAGGAGTCGTTGAACGCTCGCTCCGACTCATCATTCGGTACAGCATGGCGGAGCTGCCACTGCCATGGCCGGCAGGTCGAATCCGCCGCCCAAGGCCAGAACGAGGTTGGCGCGTTGTGCCAACTGCTCGGCCTGAACACGCAGTCGCGAGGTCCGCACCGCATAGAGCGCGAGCTGACTCTGCTCGACCGCACGCAAGTCGACGGTGCCGACGCGGTACTGGACCCGGGCCAGTTCGAGCGCCTCTGCACTGTCGCGAACGGTCGCCGCGAGGATGGCGTCGCGTTCGCGCAAGACCGACTCCGCGCCCAGGGCGTTCTCGACTTCGCCGAAGGCCTTCTGCCCGGCGCGCGCGTACTCGGCAACTGCCTGCTTCTGCTCGGCCGATCGGATCTCGACCTGCGCGCGCAACGCGCCGCCCTGGTAGAGCGGCGCGATCAGGTTGGCGCCGAGGCTCCAGACCGGGCTGCTGACGTCCTTCAGGACGATCAGATCGCTGGACACGTTGCTGCCGCCCGCCGTCAGGCTGATCCTGGGAAGCTGTGCCGCCTTGGCCTCGCCGACACGGTCGAAGGCGGCGGCGACGCGGCGCTCCGCCGCCACCACGTCGGGCCGTCGCTCCAGCAGCTCCGACGGCATGCCCACGGGCAGTGGTGCGGGCGTCGGCGACAGGCGGTCCGCGACCGCGATCTCGGCCGCCGGATAGCGGCCGAGCAGGAGTTCGAGCGAACGGCCCGCCTGCTCGCGCGCGAGCTCGACCTGCTTCAGCGTGTCGCGATAGGTGCCCACGTTCGCGCGTCCCTGCGCAACTGCCTGCGCGTTGCCGTTGCCGACCCGCAATCGATCGTCGGCCATCCGAAGCAGGGTCTCCGACGAGCTCAGGGCATCCTGCGCGATCACGCGCTGCATCTCGGCCTCGACCGCCAGGAACCAGGCCTTGGCCACCATCGCCGCCAACGATTGCCGCGCGTACGCGTAGTCGGCCTCGGCGGCCGCGGACTGTTCGCGGCTCGCCGCCCGTCCGTAGCGCAGGCGGCCCCAGACGTCGAGTTCCAGCGAGGCGTTCAGGAAGATCCCGTCCAGACCCCCGCCACCGCCCGACTTGCCGCCTCCCAGGCCGAGCACCCCCACCGAAGGAAGCAAGGCGGCCGACGCCACCTTCACGTAGCCGGCGGCTTGCTCGACCCGAGCCGCGGCCACCCTCAGGTCCGCGTTGTAGGCCAGGGCTTCGTTGACGAGCGCCGTCAGCGCAGGTTCCTCGAAAGCCGCGAGCCAGCCATCGGCCACCGGCGCCGCGACGCCCCCGCCCGCCCTGAATGCAGCGGGTGCCGGCGCCTGGGGCAGCACCTCCTTCTGGAGATCGGCTGTCGTCGGCGGGGCCTTGAGTGCACAGCCGGCCACCGCGGCTGCCAAGGCCGTAAAGAGGATCCCTCGATGAAGCGACGGAGTGCGCATCAGTGCAATTTCAGGACAAGGTAGTTGGCGATCGCGCCGACACGAAGAATCACCATGCGCACGATGTGGATCGCGGCGCCGTGCTCCGTGTAGATCGCGCCCTGGCCGTCCGCGCCGGCGGCAAGGAACAGCGCGCTGTCTTTTTCATCGACGAGCAGCTTGACCGGGAAGCGCCCGGGCACCTGGGGGTAGGCGCCGGTCTGCGGCAGCGTGCCCGACTGCGGCACCTGCCCCTGGCCCTGGGCCCAGACGATGGAGTCGACCTTGGCCGCAATCACGCGGCCGGGGTAGGTCCCGAGCGTGAACTCCGCCAGGTTGCCGGGCTCGACCAGCCGCAGTTCGTTCTGGGCGTAGAGCGCGATGACCTGGTAGGTCTCCTCGACGAAACTCATCGCCGGCACCAGCGGTACCGCCACCACGTAGGAGCCCGGCCGCAACTGGACGTTGATGGCATAGCCGTCGGCCGGCGCGAAGACGGCGGTCTGGTCGAGGTTCCACTGTGCATTCCCGAGGTCCGCGCGGCTGATGTCGACCTGCGCCTTGGCGGTTGCGAGCTGGGCGCGCGCCGCCGCGACGGAGGCTTGCTCGCCGTTGACCTGCCCGGAGAGCTTTTGCGACACCTGTGCCTCGTTGGCCGCGGCCGTCGCGAACTGGCCCTGCAACTCGGCCAGCGTCGACTCTGCCTGCTCCAGCGCGAAGCGGTCGCCGGCCCCGGTCGCCACCAGTTCCCGGTTTTGCCGGACCCTCATTCGTGCAAGCTCGAGTTTCGGCTGCAGCGCCCTGACCTGTCCGGTGCTGGCCTTGAGTTGCTCCTGCAGTTGCCGGGCGCCGGCCGAAGCGTCGACCAGGCCCGCACCCGCCTGCGCGAACTTGGCTTCGTCCGCGGCCAGCCTCCCCTTGGCCGCATCCAGTTCGTTCTGGTACTGGGTCGGGTCGATCCGGAACAGCAGCTCACCCTTGCGGACCAGGCGATTGGGCTCGACCGGCACCTCGAGCACGCGCCCCCGCACCTGCGGCACCACCTGCACCACATACTTGATGACCCGCACATCGGCAGAGGATGGGGCGACGACGTTGAGCGTCAGGACCAGCGCGGTCAGGGCGACGATCGGAATGATCACCACCGTGACTTGCGTCGTGGTGTTCCAGGGCAGCCACTTCAGCTTGATGAAGAAGAGCCAGACGAAGAAGGCGTAGATGCCGAGCAGCAGTGCTTCCATCAGGCACTCGCATTTCTTGCGGCGACGGTGTCGCCTTCGAGCCTTGGCGTCGCGGCGGCGAGGCTGCCGCGCAGCAGCTTGAGGTCGGACGTCAGCGTTCCCTTGGCATCCATCGCGTCGAGTTCCTCGCGCAGGTGCGCAATTTCGTACGCGAGCAGTTCGCCATTGAGGGCCCTGCGGCCCTGTTCATGGAAGTAGTCCTCGTGCTTCTCGGTGCCGTACGCCGACTGGTAGCCGATCGGCTTCACGAAGGCCCAGAGCCAGGCGATTGGCCACAGCATGCCGCCGAAGACCAGCGACAGAAGACACAGTGTCTTGATGGCGTCCCGCTGGGGATGATGCCGCTTGTGGGCGATCTTCTCCGGCATGACGTGCACCAGCCAGAACAGCACGATCCCGGCAATGGGGACCACGACGATGATGAACCACGCCAGGCCCGTCGCCGCGGAAGTCATCATGTCGTGCGGGAGGAACGAAGCGCTCGCCTCGAAGGGCGCTGCGAGCCCGATCCCGCCGATCCAGGCGGACACCAGTCCCGGGGTTCGGCGCTTCGGCGTCCCTTCGGCTTGTCTTGGCGCGGAATGCATGGCTGGCTCCTGTGCGAGGCGAGGTCGACCTGCGCCGCGGCGATGCAGCAAATGCTAGAGAAGTCGCGACACCTCCAATTGAGAAATATCAAGTGCCGGCGAGGAAAAAAAATGCGCGGCGATTGATTGATGTCAATCGGAACGTCGGCCACGAAGCGGAAACTTGTCTCGAAGTGCCTCCCACTGAGAGCAAGGAGACGACATGAATCGACCCACGGCCGTCGCTACTCTCGCATTCGCACTGTGCGGCCCGGCGCACGCCCAGTCCAACGAGGAACTCAAGGGCCTGCTGGAACAGGCGATGAGGACGATCCAGGATCTGCAGGGTCGAGTGACGGCCCTGGAACAGAAGAAGGAGCCGGCCCCCGCTGCCAGTGCGCCGGCCGTGGCGGGCGCACCTTCCGCACCTTCCGCGCCCTCCGCGCCCGCCGCATGGGCGCCGGTGGTCTCGGTGGGCACGCGCGGCATGGACGGCGCGCCGGACGCGGACAAGGCGCGCGTCGAGTTCTACGGCCAGGCGATGTTCGACGCCATCTATGACTTCAAGCGCATGAATCCCGACTGGAACGCCACGATGCGGCCGTCGCAGATTCCGGTCATCTGCCCGGGCTCGCCCGGCTGCGGAAAGGACGGCGCAACCGTCCTCAGCATCCGCCAGTCGAGCCTCGGCTTCAAGTCGTTCATCCCCACGTCGTACGGACAGATCAAGACCGACCTGAGCTTCGACCTCTTCGGCACCAACGGCAGCACCCAGGTCCACTGGCTCAACGCCTGGGCCGAGCTGGGCATGTACGGCGCCGGCCAGACCTACTCGAACTTCATGGACATCGACGTGTTCCCGAACACCATCGACTACTGGGGACCGAACGGGATGGTCTTCGTGCGCAATCCTCAATTGCGCATCTCGCCCTACGACAAGGACGGCCTGCGCGCGGCGTTCTCGCTCGAAGCGCCCAACTCGGCACTCGATACCGGCAGGATCAACCGGATCGACCCGGCGCTCGGCGCCAGCATCACGGGCTGGAACCGCGCGCCGGACGCGGTCGCCTCGCTCAAGCTCGAACGCGACTGGGGCCACGTGCGCTCCGCCGCCATCGTGCGCCAGGTCGGCTTCCAGAACCCGGCCGCACCGGACGGCAACCCCTCGGGCACGAAGACCGGATACGGCCTGAACCTCAGCGGTGCCCTCAACGCCTTCGGCAAGGATCGGCTGAGCTGGCAACTGGTCGGCGGCAGGGCGATCGCCAGCTACATGAACGACGGCGGCGTCGACCTGGCGCCGGGAACCGATCTGCGCGCCGAGACCGTGCCGTCGGTGGGATGGCTGGTCTTCTACAACCACTACTGGAACGACAAGTGGAGCAGCTCCGTCGGCTACAGCGAACACCGCCAGAACAACACCGGCGGACAGCTCGCCACGGCCTTCCGCAAGGGCAGCTACTCGTCGGTCAACCTGCTCTACGCGCTCGAGAAGAACCTCCTGATCGGCACCGAGTTCGTGTGGGGCCGGCTCGAGAACAAGGCCGGACTGGCGGCGGACGACTACCGCCTGCAGTTCTCGACGAAGGTCACCTTCTGACCCCTTTCCCACCCACTCAACGGACAAGCCCATGCAGTTCAAATCGACCTTTCCGATCCTGATTGCACATCGCGATGTCGGCGCGCAGAGCGTTGCAGGTGTGCGCCTGCGGCAGATTCAGCATGAGCTCGAACAGGGTGGCTGGAAGACAATCGCGGTCAACAACGAGTCCGATGCCGGCATCGTCGCCGGCGCGCATCGCGGGCTGTCGGCGATCGTCTTCCGTGTCGATGCGACGAAGGGAGATCCGGCCGCGGGCAAGCGGCTCATCGAGCTCATGGAAGCGGTGCACCAGCGCGCATCGGCCCTGCCGATCATCGCGCTGGGCGAGACGGCCACCTTCGAGGGCAAATCGCCGAAGGTGGTGCAGGCGCTGCGCAACCTCCACAGCATCCTCTACCTGTACGAGGACACGGTGTCCTTCCTGGCTCGCCAGATCATGCGTGCCGCCGAGGACTATCTCGAGAACCTGCTGCCGCCGTTCTTCAAGGCGCTGACACGCCATGCGGAGCGCTCGGCGTACTCGTGGCACACGCCCGGACACGCCGGTGGGGTCGGATTCCTGAAGACGCCGGTGGGCTACGCGCTGCACGAATTCTTCGGCGAGAACACGGTGCGCTCCGACCTGTCGATCTCGGTGCCCGAACTCGGTTCGCTGCTCGACCACACCGGGCCGGTCAAGGAGGCCGAGGCCTACGCGGCGCAGGTCTTCGGCGCCGACCACACCTACTTCGTGACCAACGGCACGTCGACCGCCAACAAGATCGTCTGGCATTCCATGGCGGGGCGCGACGACCTGGTGATCGTCGACCGCAACTGCCACAAGTCGCTGCTGCACTCGCTGATCATGACCGGCGCGACGCCGATCTACTTCACGCCGGCGCGCAACGACTACGGGATCATCGGCCCGATCGGCCTGGACCAGTTCTCGCCCGAATCGATCCGCAAGAAGATCGCCGCCAGCCCGATCGCGCGCGGCGCCAAGGGCAACGTGCGCATCGCCGTGGTCACCAACTCGACCTACGACGGCCTTTGCTACAACGCCGAGAAGATCAAGGCCGAGGTCTCCGACCAGGTCGACGCGCTGCATTTCGACGAGGCCTGGTACGCCTACGCGGCCTTCCACGAGTTCTATGCCGGCCGGCACGCGATGGGCGTGCCGCGCGGCCATCCGCGGGCCGACCACACGCTGGTGTTCGCCACCCAGTCGACGCACAAGCTGCTGGCTGCGTTCTCGCAGGCTTCGATGATCCATATCCAGGAATCGGACAAGCGGAAGATCGACACGACGCGCTTCAACGATGCCTTCATGATGCACGGCTCGACCTCGCCGCACTACGGGATCATCGCCTCGCTCGACGTCAGCTCCGCGATGATGGAAGGCGCGAGCGGACGCTCCATCGTGCAGGAAACGCATGACGAGGCGATGCACTTCCGTCATGCGCTGGCGGCGATCGGCGAGAACTTCAAGCACCCGGACTGGTGGTTCAAGGTCTGGCAGCCCGAAGGCCTCGATCTGGACAAGTCGCCGCAGACGGACGACTGGGTGCTCGAGCCCAAGGCCTCCTGGCACGGCTTCGGCAACCTGGCCCGCGACTACGTGATGCTGGACCCGATCAAGGTCACGCTGCTCACGCCCGGCCTGGGCAAGGGCGCCAAGCTCGGCAAGACCGGCATTCCGGCCGCGGTGGTCAGCAAGTACCTGTGGGAGCGCGGCCTGGTGGTCGAGAAGACCGGGCTCTACAGCTTCCTGATCCTGTTCTCGCTGGGCATCACGCGCGGCAAGTGGAGCACGATGGTTGACGCGCTGGCCGACTTCAAGAGCGACTACGACCGCAATGCGGCGCTGGCGAAGACGCTGCCGAGCGTCGCCGCGGCAGGTGGCCATGCGTACGCCGGCTGGGGCCTGCGAGACCTGTGCGAGGCCCTGCACACCTGCTACCGCGACAACGACACCGCGATCGCCATGAACGCGATGTACACCGAGCTGCCGGAGCCGGCGATGAAGCCGTCCGATGCCTACGACCGGCTGGTCCACGGCGGCGTGGAGCCGGTGCCGATCGAGGCGCTCAAGGGCCGCATCGCCGCGGTGATGGTGGTGCCCTATCCGCCGGGCATCCCGCTGATCATGCCCGGCGAGCGCTTCGTGACCGACTCGATCATCGAGTACCTGAAGTTCGCGCGCGACACCGACGACCGCTTCCCCGGCTTCGAGGCCGACATCCACGGGCCGCGCTACGAGATCGACAAGGCCGGCCACAAGCGCTGGCTCGTCGATTGCGTCAAGGAATAGGAAGGGGCCCGCCATGATCCCGCGTTCCGTCAAGGCACCCACGATCCCGATTCCGTTCCACCGGCTGCTGAAAGTGGTGGCGGTCGTCGATCGCCACAGCCCGCAGACGCAGCAGCTGATCGACCACATCCGGGCCGAGAACTACGAAGTCGAGGTCTGCGACAGCTTCGAGCGCGATCTCTCCGAGGACGCCTCGGTCGGCGCCTACATCGCCCTGGTCGACGGCGAGCATCGCGACGCGGCGCGTTCGGCGGCGCAGGCGGTGCGCGCGCTGGGCTTTCGCACGCCGCTGTGGGCGCTGGCGGACTCGCACCGCATCGCCGATGTCGCCGTGTTCGGCATGACGGGGGAGGTCGACGGCTACATCTACCTCGGCCAGCAGACGCCGGCCTTCTACGCCAAGCAGGTGATCGCCAGCCTGGTCGACTACGGCATGTCGCTGCTGCCTCCGTTCTTTGGTGGGCTGATGGCCTACGACTCGGCGGCCAACATTGCCTTCGACTGCCCCGGGCACCAGGGCGGGCAGTTCTTCCAGAAGTCGCCGACCGGGCAGATCTTCTTCAAGTACTTCGGCGAGAGCATCTTCCGCAACGACCTGTGCAACGCCGACGTCGACCTGGGCGACCTGCTGATCCACGAGGGCGCCGCGCTGCAGGCGCAGAAGGAGGCGGCCAAGGTGTTCGGCGCCGACCGCACCTACTTCGTCCTCAACGGCACCAGCACCTCGAACAAGGTGGTGACCAACGCGGTCCTCAAGCGCGGCGACCTGGTGCTGTTCGATCGCAACAACCACAAGTCGCTGCACCAGGGCGCACTGGTCGGTGCAGGCGCCATTCCGGTCTTCCTCCCGACGGCGCGCAATGCCTTCGGCATGATCGGCGCGGTGGACTGGGAGGCCTGGGACGAGGCCTACCTGCGTGAGCGGATCCGCCAGAACCCGCTGGTCAAGGACCCGGAGCTGCACAAGGCCGAGCGGCCCTTCCGCCTGGCCTGCATTCAGCTCGCCACCTACGACGGCACCATCTACAACGTGCGCAAGGTGCTCGAGAAGATCGGCCACCTGTGCGACTACGTGCTGTGGGACGAGGCCTGGATCGGCTACAACGCCTTCCATCCGCTGTTCGAGGACCACAGCCCGATGCGAGTGACCGACCTCGGGCCGCAGATGCCGGGGCTGTTCTCGACCCAGTCGGTGCACAAGCAGGGCGCGGGGTTCTCGCAGGCCTCGCAGATCCACAAGCGCGACGAGCACATCCACGGCCAGCGCCGGTACATCGAGCACAAGCGATTCAACGAGTCGTTCCTGATGCATGCCTCGACCTCGCCGTTCTACCCGCTGTTTGCGTCGCTCGATGTCAACGCCCGGCTGCACGCGGGCAAGGCCGGCGAGATGCTGTGGGACCGCTGCATCGACCTCGGCATCGAGGTGCGCAAGAAGTTGCGCGAGTTCGGCCGTCACTACGAGAAGGTCGGCCGCGGCGCGCAGGAGCAGTGGTTCTTCGATCCCTTCGTACCCGACCGCGTCACGGTGAGCCGCTCGCGCTTCGCCGCCGATGCCAACGACGTCGCCTGGGAAGACCTGCCCACCGAGCTGATCAAGCACGAGCAGCAGTGCTGGAACTTCCACCCCGAAGGCCGTTGGCATGGCTACCAGGGCTATGCGCCGGGCTACGTGATGGTCGATCCGAACAAGCTGACCTTGCTGACACCCGGCATCGACCGCGCCACCGGGGACTACCTCGACTTCGGCGTGCCGGCCACCGTGGTGGCCAACTTCCTGCGCGAACAGCGCATCGTGCCCGAGAAGTGCGACCTGAACAGCATCCTGTTCCTGATGACGCCGGCGGAGGACGAAAGCAAGCTCAACACGCTGATCGCCAAGCTGGTCAAGTTCAAGAACCTGTGGGACGAGGACGCACCGCTTTCGGAGGTGCTGCCCACGCTGTATGCCGCGCACAGCCAGCGCTACGCCGGCTACAGCCTGCGGCAGGCCTGCAACGAGATGCACGACTTCTATCGCACGCGCCGGGTCAAGGACCTGCAAGGTCGCTGCTTCCGCGGCGAGTGCTTCCCCGAACTCGCGATGTCGCCCAAGGACGCCTACGAGGCGCTGGTGGACAACAACGTGGACTACCTCCCGCTCGACCAGGTCAGGGGCCGCATCTCGGCCACGCTGGCGCTGATCTATCCGCCCGGCATCGGCGTCGTGGTGCCGGGCGAGCGCTGGGACGAGCGCGCGCAGCCGATGCTCGACTACTTCCTGGCCTTCGAGGAATCGTTCAACCGCTTTCCGGGCTTCAACTACGAAGTCCAGGGCGTGTTCCAGGAGAAGGTCGAGGGCCGCATCCGGTTCCACACCTACGTGGTGCGCGAGTGACTGCGCCATCTCTCAACCCAGGAGACAACGCCATGGCAGACCCGAAGAAGAAGATGAGCGTGACGCAGCTGACGTTCATCGTCACGGTGAACATGATGGGCTCCGGCATCATCATGCTGCCCGCCAACATGGCGCAGGTCGGCGCGATCTCGCTGCTGTCGTGGATCGTGACGGCGATCGGCTCGCTGGCCATCGCCTACGGGTTCGCGCAGGCGGGGATCTTCAACCAGCGCACCGGCGGTCTGGCCGCCTATGCCGAGGAGGCCTATGGCAAGGACGGCTACTTCCAGGTCTTCTTCCTGTACTT
Source organism: Variovorax sp. M-6 (assembly GCF_052114385.1). Taxonomy (NCBI): domain Bacteria; kingdom Pseudomonadati; phylum Pseudomonadota; class Betaproteobacteria; order Burkholderiales; family Comamonadaceae; genus Variovorax; species Variovorax sp. M-6. The sequence goes on from NZ_JBFREQ010000007.1 coordinate 77,415, forward strand.
CATCTCGCTCGCCATTGCCAACGTGGCGGTCGCGAGTTCGGCGCTGGGCTACCTGGCGGCATTCTTCCCGGTGCTGTCGTCCACGCCGGCCATCAGCTGCGTGAGCGTGATCGCGCTGCTCTGGCTGACCACGGTGGCCAACTTCGGCGGGCCGAGCCTGACCGGGAAGATCGGCTCGATCACGGTGTGGGGGGTGATCCTGCCGGTCGGCTTCATCTCGGTCGCAGGCTGGATCTGGTTCAGCGGCCAGACCTTCACCGCGGCCTGGAATCCCAAGGGCCTGAGCCTCTTCGAAGGCATGGGTTCGAGCATCTCGCTCACGCTGTGGGCCTTTCTGGGCATGGAGTCGGCCTCTCAGAACGCATCGGCCGTGGAGAACCCCAAGCGCGACGTGCCGCTGGCCTGCATGTTCGGCACGGCCGGCGCTGCGCTGGTCTACATCCTGTCGACGACCGTGATCCAGGGCATCGTGCCCAATGCCGAACTGGCGGCGTCGACCGGCCCCTTCGGCCTGGCCTACGCGAAGATGTTCACGCCGGCGATCGGCTCGATCGTCATGGCCCTCGCCGCCATGGCTTGCGTGGGCTCGCTGCTCGGCTGGCAGTTCACGCTCTCGCAAACGGCCAAGGACGCGGCCGACACGCGGATGTTCCCGGCCATTTTCGGCAAGGCCAATTCGATGGGCGCGCCGATCGCGGGCATGGTGATCATGGGCGTGGTGCAGTCGGTGATGGCGCTGTCGACCATCTCGCCCGACCTGAGCAAGCAGTTCGCGGCGCTGGTGAACCTGGCCGTCGTCACCAACGTGGTGCCCTACATCATCTCGCTGTCGGCGCTGTTCGTGATGATGCGCAATGCCAAGGTGGAGCCGGCCGTGTACCGGCGCAACGGCATCGTCGCCGTCGTTGCGATGCTGTACTCGGTCTATGCGCTCTATGCCGCCGGCAAGGACGCGGTGATGGGCGGCATGCTGGTGATGGCCATCGGCTACATCGTCTGTGGCTTCATCGCGCCGCGCTTCCGCGAGATGCGCGCCTCCACCGACCGCCCGGCCTGAATCCGGACGCGAAAGGAAACCCATGACCTACCTCGATGCGCTCGACGATCATCCCTTCGCTGCGCGCCTTCGCAGGGTGCTGATCGGCCCGCTGCTGTGCGTGGCCGTCGCCATGCCGGCACTGGCCGCCGGCACGCTCGACAAGGCCCGCGAGAGCGGCAAGTTGACTTTCGGCTACCGCGCCGACGCGCGCCCGTTCTCCTATGCCGACGAATCGGGCAAGCCGAACGGGTTTTCCGTCGCGCTGTGCCGCAGGATCGCCGATGCGGTGAAGGAAGAACTCAAGCTGCCCGCTTTGGCGGTCGACTTCGTGCCGGTCACGGCCGAGAACCGGTTCGATGCCGTGGAACAGGGAAAGATCGACCTGCTGTGCGGCACGGCCACCCCGACGCTCGCGCGGCGCGCGAAGGTCGACTTCTCGATCCCCATCTTCTACGCGGGCATCGGCGCGATCGTGCGCGAGGATGTGTCGCGCCGCCTGCGCGATGCGCTGGCCAACCGGCCGGACCCCACCCAGCCGATCTGGCGCGGCTCGCCGGGACTCATGACCGAAAGGGCGACGCTGGCGGTGGTCGGCGGGACCACCATCGAGCGTTCGCTGATCGACGGGCTGAAGGCGCGGCGCATCGAGGTCAGCGTGGTGCCGGCGCCCGACTACCCGACCGGCCTGCAGATGGTCGTCGACCGCCGCGCCACGGCCTTGTTCGGCGACCGGCCGGTGCTGCTCGACGCGGCCAGAAACGGCGCCTCCTTCAGCGAACTCACCGTGCTCGATCGCGCTCTCACGCGGGAGCCGCTGGCGCTGGCCATGGCCCGCGGCGACGCCCCGTTCCGGCTGGTGGTGGATCGCAGCTTGAGCCGGCTGTTCCGCTCGAAGGAGTTCGCAGCGTTCTACACCAGCTTCTTCGGCCGGCCCGATGCCGACACGCTCGAGTTCTTCCAGGCGTTGGCATTGCCGGAATGACCGGACGGGTTCCGGTTCAACCACAGGAGACATCGCATGCAAGCCCTAGGCGTTCACAGTGAAGTCGGCAAGCTGAGGACCGTGATGGTCTGCCGGCCGGGCCTGGCCCATCAGCGTTTGACGCCCGGCAACGCCGCCGAACTGCTGTTCGACGACGTGCTGTGGGTTCAGGAGGCGCAGAAGGACCACTACGACTTCGTTCTCAAGATGCGCGAGCGCGGGACCGAAGTGATCGACCTGCACGAGATGCTGGCCGAGACGCTGCAGGACAAGGCGGCCCGCGACTGGGTGCTCGACCGGCGAATCACCGTCAACGACGTCGGCCTCGGCGTGCGCAGCGCGATCCGGCCCTGGCTGGACGAGATGGCGGCTGCGAAGCTGGCCGAACACCTGATCGGCGGCATCGCGCTGCTCGACCTGCCCAAGAGCGAGGTGTCCACGATGATGATCGAGGCCTTCGGCGAAACGGACTTCGTCACGCCGCCGGTGCCCAACACGCTGTTCCAGCGCGACCCGTCGTGCTGGATCTACAAGGGCGTGACCTGCAACCCGATGTTCTGGCCGGCGCGCCAGCCCGAGACCCTGCTGCAGCGCGTGATCTACAAGTTCCACCCGCGATTCAAGGGCGCCGACTTCACCATCTGGTGGGGCGATTCCGATGAGCCTTTCGGCGCGGCAACGATCGAGGGCGGCGACGTGATGCCGATCGGGAAGGGCGTGGTGCTGGTCGGCATGGGAGAGCGCACCACACGCCAGGCCGTCTACCAGCTTGCCGAGCAATTGTTCAAGCAGAACGGCGCGACGCGCGTGATCGGCTGCCTGATGCCGAAGAGCCGTGCGGCAATGCACCTGGACACGGTGTTCAGCTTCTGCGACCGCGACCTGGTGACCTCCTTCAGGGAGGTCGTCGATCAGGTGCGCTGCTACAGCGCGCGCCCGGACGGCAAGGGCGGCATCGAAGTCCGCCAGGACCCGGGTCACCTGTTCGAGGTGGTGCGGGATGCGCTCGGCCTGAAGGAACTGCGCGTGGTGGAGACCGGCGGCAACGCCTGGCAGTCGCAGCGCGAGCAATGGGACGACGGCAACAACGTGGTCGCGCTCGAACCCGGCGTCGTCGTCGCCTATGACCGCAATCCCCACACCAACACGCTGCTGCGCAAGGCCGGTGTCGAGGTCATCACCGTGCACGGCTCCGAACTGGGACGCGGGCGAGGCGGCGGGCATTGCATGACCTGCCCGATCTCGCGCGACCCGGCCGATTGACCCGACCTTTTCCTGGAGAGAACGACATGAGCTTCAATCTTCGCAACCGCTCCCTGCTGACGGTACAGGACTACACCCAGCGCGAATTCCGCTACCTGCTCGACCTGGCGCGCGATCTCAAGCGCGCCAAGTACGCCCGCACCGAGCAGAAGCACCTGCAGGACAAGGAGATCTGCCTGATCTTCGAGAAGACCTCCACGCGCACCCGCTGCTCGTTCGAGGTCGCCTGCCACGACCAGGGCGCGAACGTGACCTATCTCGACCCGGCGGGCTCGCAGATCGGCCACAAGGAGTCGTTCAAGGACACGGCGCGGGTGCTCGGGCGCATGTACGACGCGATCGAGTATCGCGGCGCCAGCCAGGGCGGTGTCGAGACCCTTGCGAAGTACGCCGGCGTGCCGGTCTTCAATGGCCTGACCGACGAGTACCACCCGACGCAGATGCTCGCCGACGTGTTGACGATGCGCGAGCATTGCGACAAGCCGCCGACCGAGATCAAGTACGCCTTCCTCGGCGACACCCGCAACAACATGGGCCATTCGCTGATGATCGTCGGCTGCCTGATGGGGATGGATGTGCGCATCTGCGGCCCGAAGACGCTGTGGCCCGCGGAGGAGTTCACATCGATCGCGCGCGACCTGGCGGCGCGCTACGGCGCCAGGCTGACCATCACCGACGATCCCGCCGAGGCGGTGGCCGGCGTCGACTTCATCCACACGGATGTGTGGGTGTCGATGGGCGAACCGAAGGAGGTCTGGAAGGAGCGCATCGGACTCCTGATGAAGTACCAGGTCAACGCGGCGCTGATGAAGGCGAGCGGCAATCCGCACGTCAAGTTCATGCATTGCCTGCCCGCCTTCCATGACACGGAGACCACGCTGGGAAAGCAGATCGCCGAGACCTACGGCATCTCCGACGGGCTCGAAGTGACCGACGAGGTCTTCGAATCCGAATGGAACATCGCCTTCGAGCAGGCCGAGAACCGGATGCACACCATCAAGGCGATCCTGGTCGCGACGCTGGGAGACTGACCGTGCTGATCGTCACCGCCCTGGGAGGCAACGCGCTGCTGCGGCGCGGTCAGCCGATGACCGCGGAGAACCAGCGCGAGAACGTGCGCGTCGCCGCACGATCGCTGGCGCCTGTCGCGCGGCAGCACGACCTGGTGATCGGACACGGCAACGGGCCGCAGGTCGGCCTGCTGGCGCTGCAGGGCTCGGCGTACGCGGAGGTCGAGACCTACCCTCTCGATGTGCTGGGCGCGGAGACCGAAGGAATGATCGGCTACATGATCGAGCAGGAACTCGGCAACCTGCTGCCCTTCGAGCGCCCGTTCGCCACGCTGCTGACCATGATCGAGGTCGATCCGAAGGACCCGGCCTTTGCGAATCCGACCAAGTTCATCGGCCCGGTCTACGCAAAGGACGAGGCCGACCGGATCGCCCTGGCGAAGGGCTGGGTCTTCAAGCAGGACGGCGACAAGTGGCGCCGCGTGGTGGCGTCGCCCGAACCCAGGCGCATCTTCGAGCTGCGTCCGATCAAGTGGCTGCTCGAGCACAACACCATCGTGATCGCCGCGGGTGGCGGCGGCATTCCGGCCGCGTACGGGCCGGGCGCGGAGCGCAAGCTGGCCGGCATCGAGTGCGTGATCGACAAGGACTTCGCGACCGAATTGCTGGCGCGCGAACTGGGTGCCGACCTCTATGTCATGCTCACCGACGCGGACGCGGTCTACATGGACTGGGGGCAGCCGACCCAGCGGGCGATCCGCAGGGCTGCCCCGGAAGCGCTGGCGGCCCTGCCGTTCGCGGCCGGCTCGATGGGACCCAAGGTCCAGGCCGCATGCCGCTTCGCGCGGGCGACCGGCAGGCGCGCCGCCATCGGCGAGCTCGCCGACCTCGGCCGCATCATCGCCGGCGAGGCGGGAACGACGATCTCCGCGGATGCCGATGGCATCGCCTATGCGGAATCGCATTGACATCGGCAATGCGGCACGGCCGCACGCGAGAAGCGAAATGACGGCCTCGCCGCAGGTGCAATGATCAGGCTGACGGACTATCCGCTGATCGTCTTCGTGGTGTCCTTGGCGCTCCTGTTGCTCTCGGTATGGACAGGGGTCAGCATCCTCAGGAGACGGTGGAAGCCCCAGGAGAGCATGCGGGAAGACTTCGGCGTCATCCAGGCCGCGGCGCTGACGCTGCTGGGACTCATCATCGGGTTCACCTTCTCGATGGCCATCAACCGCTACGACCAGCGCAAGAACCTCGAGGAAGCGGAGGCCAATGCGATCGGCACCGAGTTCCTGAGGGCCGATCTGCTGCCCGCCGCGGATGCCGCCAAGGTTCGCGCGCTGCTGCGCGACTACTTCGACCAGCGCGTGCTGTTCTACACGGTCCGCGACGAAGAGAAACTCAAGCAGGTCAATGCCCGCACCGCGCAGTTGCAGGCCGCGCTGTGGTCGGCGGTCGCCGTGCCGGCGGCCGCGGCGCCGTCGCCGACGATGGCCGTGGTGGTCATCGGAATGAACGACGTCCTCAACGCCCAGGGCTACACCCAGGCCGCGTGGTGGAACCGGATTCCTCCGGCGGCGTGGGTCCTCATGATCGCGATCGCCGTCTGTTGCCACGTGCTCGTCGGCTATGGCGTTCGGGATCCGAGGGCGGAGCGCAGCCTGCTGCTCGTGCTGCCGCTGGTGATGTCCATTTCCTTTCTTCTCATTGCGGATATCGACAGCCCGCGCGCCGGCGTCATTCGGGTGAAGCCGGACAATCTGCTGAGCATCGCGGATTCGGTACGCCCGCATTGAGGCGCGTCATTTCGAACATCGGTCGCGCGCGGAAACGTCGGGCGACCTGCTTCAACCGACGGAAGGGGCTGCCATGTACCAACGCATTCTTGTTCCACTGGACGGAAGCGAAACCTCGTTGCAGGGGCTGGACGAGGCCGTTCGCATGGCCTTGCGAGACGGCGCGACACTGCGCCTCGTCCATGTCCTCAACAAGTTCCGGCGAACGACCGGCTTCGCCTCCCACGCCTCGTACTCCGAACTGCTGCCGGGCATGAAGGAAGAGGGCGAACAGCTGCTGCGAGAGGCCCGCGAGCGCGCGGAACGCGGCGGCGCCAAGGCCGAGACCAAGCTCCTCAGTTCGCTGACCGGCGGACTGTCGGAAATGATCGCGGACGAGGCCGCCGACTGGCACGCCGACCTCATCGTGATCGGGACGCACGGTCGTCGAGGCATCGAGCGGATCCTGTGGGGCAGCGATGCCGAGCAGGTCATGCGGGCCGTGAATGTCCGGGTGCTGCTGGTCCAGGCGCCGGGTGGAGACGGACGGTGAGCGAGCAAAGCGAAAAGGACGCCGGTGCGGCGCGCACGCCGGTGCTGAGTCCCGTGGACCGAGTGTCGGAGTCGCTGTTCGGCCTGTTCATGGCGCTCACCTTCGTGGGCGCGGTGTCGGTCGCGGAGTCCGGGCGCGAAGACATCCGGAAGCTGTTCGTCGCCGCCCTGGGATGCAATCTCGCCTGGGGCCTCGTCGACGCGGTCATGTACCTGGTGCGCACGGTCACCGATCGCGGCAGGTGGCTCACGCTGGTGCGCTCCGTTCGCGCGGCCGCGGACGCGGAAAGCGGTCGCCGGCTCATCGCGGGCGACTTGTCGCGGGTCGGAGCGAGGTTCGTGATGTCTGCGGAACTCGAAGCCATTCGCGGGCGCATCCTCGCGCTGGCGTCCGTGCCGGCGCGCCCGAAGCTGCTTCGGGGCGACCTGCTCGCCGCGCTGGGGATCTTCCTGATCGTGGTCGCGTCGACCTTTCCGGTGGTGTTGCCCTTCATGCTGATCCAGGACGTCGGATTCGCCAAGGCCTTGTCTCGCGCCATCGCGCTGGCGATGCTGTTCGTCGGAGGTGTCGCTCTCGGACGCTACGCGGGCTACGGCAGCTGGAGGGTGGGTTTCATGATGGCCGGGCTTGGCACCGCTCTGGTGGCCGCGGTCATCGCGCTCGGGGGGTGAAACCCGCACGGGGGCAAGACGTCGAGGCCTCCCGAGGAGCATGCTGCCGCTTTTCGCCGCGAATCATCGCTGCCGAGAAGGGATTGCGCCCACCGTCATACTGTTTCCCTGAAGCAGGGATGACTCAGATGCAGACGTTGAAAAAACGCTTTGAGTACAAAGGCCATGCGGTGGCGATCACCACGACCCGGGCAACCGGGACTTGGCGATGGCGATTTGAAATCGACGAACAGTTGGTGTTCGCTGAACAACTTCAGCCTGGCCACAGGCTTGAGGCCGCCGCGGTGACAGAGGCCGCGGCCGAAGCCAGACATCGCATCGACAAGCTGACATAGTCGCGCGGCGCCGCTGATCGAACGCGCCCTTGCAGTCGATCGCGAACGAAGGAGATCGCGGCCGTGGGCACCGTCCGGAGCGCGGCCGGCCGCCCGGTCGGCGCAGGCGTGCTACCCGATGGGAATGAACCTCGTGATGACCACCAATGAAATGATCACGAACCAGAAGAACGCAAAGTCCAATGCCGACGCCCGTTGCGACCCGACCCGCGGCTGCGCGGCCGATGGCATGGATTCCCCGGAACTCCCGGCTGCATAGAAGGCCGGCAGCTTGTGCGAACAGCCTTTGCAAAGTCGTGCGGAGCCGATGTTGATGGTGCTGCAGGCCTCGCAGATCTCGCCCTCGGGCGTGCCCGTTTGCAGTCTTGCAAGATCGATGAGGCTCCCGAACGCGATCCCCGAAGAGGAATCCGAAGGCTCGGCGAAGGCAATTGAAACGGCGGTCATGGGTGCGCTCCTTGGCGAAGGACTGATGCAGGACCATGGGGCGTCTGCGGTTTGCTGCAGCGCCACGCCACTTTGGTTTGGGCGAGCCTGCGCCCCAATCGTTGCTCTGCGACAGCGAGCCTAGCGAACATCAGCAACTCCGCGTCCGAAGGTCCGGGGCCCGAACCGTGAAGCTGATTTCGAAAGGCGCGCACGATGCGGTCCTGCACGGCCTTCCTGGCGTGCCCCGCGGCTGCCCAGGCTGCTTGCGCGCTCATTTTTCGAAGGCCGATCGGAGCTCGCGCGGGCGCGCTCTTGCACCGCCGCAAGGCACCCGTCGGGCGCTTGCTCCTCCGCGCCGCCGGCTTTCTTCTGCGTGTGACTGGCTTTGACATCTCTTTCCCCTTTGGAAGTGCGGCAGATGTGAAAACGTCACATCCATCGTACTCTTGTCCTATGGCGATGTGCACTTGCTTTGTAAGACAGTGGCGCATGTTGCTGTCCAGTTGGTAACGGGGCGTTGCCACCGTCCGTTGGTCAGGCTCGCACTGGCCTTCGGTGTCACGCATGCGCACATGGAGGATTTGCTGCGTGACCGTCTGACCGATGAAGCACGCCGCGCCCGAGCCCCGACGACCGTTCGACGACCGCTTCGAACGGGGATGGCTCCGGCGCGGATTCCGGAGGCAGGCAACTACGGAAGCGGCGGCCTGTCGCCGAGTTGCGCCAGTTCCTCGCGCCCTTTCTGGGTGATCTCGGAGATGATTGCCGGCTCTTGAACGGAGGTGCCGTCCTTGTCTCGATACGGGAGAGGAACCATCGCTTCCACGAGGCCGGCCGTCTTGAGGATCGCGACGCACCCGATGTCCTTGATGTCGGTGACGACCAACGGAAATTCCGCGTTCTCGATCGTGCGCAGATAGTCCATGGGCATGGCGAGCCTCCGGTGTTTCTTCTCGTTCCGAGCCGCCCCGGCCAAAGGTCAACTCCCGCCAGCGCCCGGTGGCAAGTCACGAGGCCCAGCGGTGGTTCGCCGCTGGGCCCGGACTTCCTTCATGCCGCGTATGCCTGACGTGAGGTCACGCTTGCCTTGAGAGGCGCACAGGAAGTCCAACCCAGACACTCTACGCCTTGGGACCGGACGTGGACCACCCACCAGCGGTTGCTCGTGGAATCGGTGCGTTTCAGCCGCCACAAAGTGTTTGGAAAGCGCGCGCTGGTGCACGGCCACGGCGGCGTCCTTTTTTCGAGCCAGGCCACCGCGATCCTGGTGACCTCGCCCTGAGGCCTCTTCGCCGGTCGGCTGGGATTCCAATGCGTCGTGCACCAAACAGTGATCCAATCGTGCCAGGGCGGACCACACGCCGCTGGAGACTCAGATGCCCGTGCGCAGCCCGCTCTATCTGTTGGAACGATTCGATCCCGGCGTGGTCCAGCTCGACAGCGAGCTTCGGGTCATCGCCATGAACAGCCTGGCCCGGCGGCTGCTGCCGGTCGAGGACAAGCAGCCGTTCGAGAAGGTGGTGCTGTCGTTCCACCCCGAGCGCTCCGTGGCCAAGGTGAAGTTCCTGCTCGACCAGGCCGAGTGCCCGGTCAGCAACCCGCCGCCGATGACCATGATCATCAACATCCCGGAACGGGTGTTGCTGATCAAGGTGACCAAGCTGTCCGACCTGCGCGGCGACACCACCGGCTACACGCTGATCTTCTACGACATCACCGACCAGGTGAGCGACAAGGAGCCGGCGCTCGCGATGACGCCGGCGAGCCTCACCGCGGAGAACCCCCCGCCCGCCAAGCGGCAGCTGCACAAGATCCCGACCGTTTCGCAGAACCGCATCGTGCTGGTCGACGTCGAGGCGGTGACGTACATCCGCTCGGAAGGGCACTACACCTGGGTCAGCACGGCACAGGGTTCGAGCTTCTGCAATCTCAACATCAGCGACCTGGCGGAGCGGCTCGACGGTGCGTCCTTCTTTCGCATTCATCGCAGCTATCTCGCGAACCTCGATTTCGCCGAGCAGATCCTGCGCGATGAAGGCAAGGTCAGTCTGAAGCTGCGCGGCGAACCCACTGCGCTGCCGGTGGCGCGCACCAGCGTGGCCGGACTGCTCGAACAGCTCGGCATCGGCGAGGCCGACACGATGAGAAACTGACCGGCCGCGCGCCACGCCGCGGATTGGGGATAACCCGAAGCGGCGATCCGGTGCACGCCGTTCATGCGCGCAGCGCTGCAATTCGTGCGTCCGAAGCGGTCGTTCGTGCGTCCGGCCCGTCCGGCGGACGCGTCTCGTTCTAAGTTCTGCAGGCGACCCCTTCGACTGGAGACAAGAACAATGATCCCATCCGGATTCGACTATCACGCGCCCCGCTCGGTCGGCGACGCGATCGCCCTGCTCGGGCAGTACGGCGGCGACGCCAAGCTGCTGGCCGGCGGCCACAGCCTGCTGCCGATGATGAAGCTTCGCTTCGCGCAGCCGGCGCACCTGATCGACCTGAATCGCATCGAGAGCCTGCGCGGCATCCGCGAGGAGGGCGGGACGATCGTCATCGGTGCGATGACCGTCGAGAACGACTTGATCCGCTCGGCGCTGCTGCAGCAGAAGCTGCCGCTGCTGCCCGAGGCCGCCAGGCAGATCGGCGACCCGCAGGTGCGCAACCGCGGCACCATCGGCGGCGACATCGCGCATGGCGACCCCGGCAACGACCACCCGGCGCTGTCGATCGCGCTGGACGCCGTGTTCGTGCTCGAAGGGCCGGGCGGCACGCGCCAGGTCGCTGCCGACGGCTTCTTCCAGGGCACCTACATGACCGACATGGCCGAGGACGAGGTGATGACCGCGATCCGCATGCCGGCCTTCGCGCCCGGCACCGGCTACGCCTACCAGAAGCTCAAGCGCAAGACCGGCGACTGGGCCACCGCGGCCGCGGCGGTGGTGCTGCGGATCGATGGCGGCAACGTGAGCCACATCCGCATTGCCCTGACCAACCTGGCGCCGACGGCCCTGCGGGCCACCGACGCCGAAGCCGCGCTGCTCGGCAAGCCGCTGACCGATGCCGCGATCGCCGATGCCGCCGCGCGTGCGATGGCGATCTGCGATCCCGCCGAGGACCTGCGCGGCGACCGCGACTACAAGACCGCGATGGCCGGACAGATGGTGCAGCGCGCGCTGCGCCTGGCACTGTCGCGCTGCAAATAAGTACAACGAGGAGCCGACCCATGGGCAAGCAGATCATCAGTCTCACCATCAACGGCAAGCGCGTGGAAAAGGCGGTCGAGCCGCGCACGCTGCTGATCCATTTCCTGCGCGAGGACTGCCACCTGACCGGCGCACACATCGGCTGCGAGACCAGCCATTGCGGCGCCTGCACCGTCGATCTCGACGGCCAGTCGGTCAAGAGCTGCACCCACCTGGCGATCCAGTGCGACGGTTCGGAAGTGCTGACCGTCGAGGGCCTGGCCCAGGGCCCGCTGCTGCACGCGGTGCAGGAAGGCTTCTACAAGGAGCACGGCCTGCAATGCGGCTTCTGCACGCCCGGCATGCTGATGCGCAGCTACCGCTTCCTGCAGGAGAACCCGAATCCGACCGAAGAGGAAGTGCGTGCCGGCATCGGCGGCAACCTGTGCCGCTGCACCGGCTACCAGAACATCGTGAAGGCCGTTTTGTATGCGGCGGCGAAGCTGCAGCAAACTGAAAAGGTGGCCGCATGAACGCCCCGATCCACCCCGAACTGCTCGAACGCACGGCCGCACTGCAGGGCATGGGCGACAGCCGTCTGCGCAAGGAGGATGCCCGCTTCATCCAGGGCAAGGGCCACTACGTCGACGACATCCAGATGCCCGGCATGCTGCACATGGACATCGTGCGTTCGCCGGTCGCCCATGCGCGCATCAGGAAGATCGACAAGTCCGAGGCGCTCAAGGTGCCCGGCGTGATCGCGGTGCTCACGGCCGAAGACCTGAAGCCGCTCAAGCTGCACTGGATGCCGACCCTGGCCGGCGACGTGCAGGCCGTGCTGGCCGACGAGAAGGTGCACTTCCAGATGCAGGAAGTCGCGGTCGTGATCGCCGAGGACCGCTACGCGGCCGCCGACGGCGTCGAGGCGGTGATCGTCGAGTACGACGAGTTGCCGGTGGTGCTCGACCCTTACGCCGCGCTGGCGCCCGATGCGCCGGTGCTGCGCGAAGACCTGGCCGGCAAGACCGAGGGCGCGCACGGCAAGCGCGACCATCCGAACCACATCTTCACCTGGGAGGCGGGCGACAAGGCCGCCGCCGACGCCGCCTTCGACGCCGCGCCGGTCACGGTGAAGGAGCGCATCTTCTATCCGCGCGTGCATCCGTGCCCGCTCGAGACCTGCGGCTGCGTGGCCTCGTTCGATCCGATCCGCGGCGAGCTCACGACCTGGATGACCTCGCAGGCGCCGCACGTGGTGCGCACCGTGGTGTCGCTGCTGTCGGGCATCCCGGAGTCGAAGGTGCGGATCGTCTCGCCCGACATCGGCGGCGGCTTCGGCAACAAGGTCGGCGTGTACCCGGGCTACGTGTGCGCCATCGTTGCCAGCATCGTGCTCGGCAAGCCGGTGAAGTGGATCGAGGACCGGATCGAGAACATCTCGAGCACGGCCTTTGCCCGCGACTACCACATGGACGGCGAGATCGCCGCGACGGCCGACGGCAAGATCCTCGGCCTGCGCGTCGAGGTGGTCGCCGACCACGGCGCCTTCGACGCCTGCGCCGATCCGACCAAGTACCCGGCGGGCATGTTCCACATCTGCTCGGGCTCCTACGACATCCCGGCGGCCTGGTGCAGCGTGAAAGGCGTCTACACCAACAAGGCGCCCGGCGGCGTGGCCTACCGCTGCTCGTTCCGCGTGACCGAGGCGGTCTATGTGATCGAGCGCATGGTCGACATCCTGGCGCAGCGGCTCGGCATGGACAAGGCCGAGATCCGCGCGAAGAACTTCATCCGCAAGGAGCAGTTCCCCTACACCTCGGCCTTCGGCTTCGAGTACGACTCGGGCGACTACCAGACCGCGCTCGACAAGGTGCTGGCCGCCTGCGACTACAAGGGGCTGCGTGCCGAGCAGGCGGCCAAGCGGGCCGATCCGGCCTGTCCGACCCTGATGGGCATCGGACTGGTCGCCTTCACCGAAGTGGTGGGCGCCGGGCCCAGCAAGATGTGCGACATCCTCGGCGTCGGCATGTTCGACAGCTGCGAGATCCGCATCCATCCGACCGGCAGCGCGATCGCGCGGATGGGCACGATCACGCAGGGCCAGGGCCACCAGACCACCTACGCGCAGATCATCGCGACCGAACTCGGCATCCCGTCGGAAGTGATCCAGGTCGAGGAGGGCGACACCAGCACCGCGCCCTACGGGCTCGGCACCTATGGCTCGCGCTCGACGCCGGTGGCGGGCGCGGCCATCGCGATGGCCTCGCGGAAGATCCATGCCAAGGCGCGCAAGATCGCGGCCCACCTGCTCGAGGTCGGCGAGAACGACCTCGACTGGGAAATCGACCGCTTCAAGGTCAAGGGCGACGATGCGCGCTTCAAGTCGATGAAGGACATCGCCTGGGCGGCCTATCACCAGGCGCCGCCGGGGCTCGAACCGGGGCTGGAAGCGGTGCACTACTACGACCCGCCAAACTTCACCTTCCCGTTCGGCGTCTACCTGTGCGTGGTCGACATCGACCGCGGCACCGGCGAGACGAAGGTACGGCGCTTTTACGCGCTCGACGACTGCGGCACGCGCATCAACCCGATGATCATCGAGGGCCAGATCCACGGCGGCCTGACCGAGGGCTATGCGGTTGCGATGGGCCAGCAGATGCCCTTCGATGCCCAGGGCAACCTGCTGGGCAACACGCTGATGGACTACTTCCTGCCGACCGCGGTCGAGACGCCCAGGTGGGAGACCGACCACACCGTGACGCCGTCGCCGCACCACCCGCTGGGCGCCAAGGGCGTGGCCGAATCGCCGCACGTCGGGTCGATCCCGACCTTCACCTCGGCGGTGGTCGACGCCTTCGCGCACCTCGGCGTCAAGCACATGGTCATGCCGCACAGCGCGTACCGCGTCTGGCAGCAACTCAAGGAAAGCGGCGTCGCGCTCTGAGGCGCTGCACCGGGCCGAAGACACATGGAAGTCAAACTCGACAAACGCTATCCGCTCGACGTCGACGCCCGGCGCGCCTGGCAGCTGCTCGCCGATGTGCCGGCCACGGCCGGCTGCATGCCCGGCGCGGCCATCACCGAGAAGATAGACGACACCCACTACAAGGGCAGCGTCAAGGTCAAGGTCGGGCCGGCCAACGCGGCCTTCGCGGGCGACATCGAGGTGCTCGCGCTCGACGAGGCGAGCAAGACCCTGCAACTGCTGGGCAAGGGTTCGGACCGGAGCGGATCGTCGGCCTCGATGAACCTCACGGCCACCATCGAGGCCGGGGAGACAGCCGAGACCTCGGTGCTGGTGGGCCATGCCGAGGTCATCGTCAACGGCAAGTTCGCGCAGTTCGGCGGGCGGCTGATGGTGCAGGTGTCGGACATGCTGCTCGGGCAGTTCGTCGACAACTTCCGCGTGGCGGCGGCGGCCTTGCCGGTGCCGCAGGCGGCGCCCGCGGTCGAGCCCGCCGCCGCGGCGCCGGTGCAGGCGGCGGACGCCTCCGCGCCTGCGTCGGTACCCGTCAAGGCCCACGAGATCAATGCGCTCGCGATCTTCTGGCACCTGGTCAAGGGCTGGGTGGCCGGTCTGTTCGGCAGGCGCGCCTGAGCCCGCCATGACCGACGCCGAGCTGCGAGAGTCGCTCCACCGGGCCGGCTACATCGCCGACGAGAGCCTCGCGACCACGCTGTGGCTGGCCGGCGAGCTGGAGCGTCCGCTGCTGATCGAGGGCGACGCAGGCGTCGGCAAGACCGCGCTGGCCGGCGCGCTGGCGCGGGCTCGCGCACAGGCGCTGGTACGGCTCCAATGCCACGAAGGGCTGGACCTGTCGCAGGCCGCCTACGAGTGGAACTACGGTCGCCAGCTGCTCGCGATCCGCCTTGGCGAGACCCAGGCCCAGGGCCTGAAGGAGTCCGACCTGTTCGGGCGCGACTACCTGCTGGAGCGGCCGCTGCTGCAGGCCATCTCGAGCGAGCAACCCTGCGTGCTGCTGATCGACGAGATCGATCGCGCCGACGAGGCCTTCGAGGCCTTCCTGCTCGAAGTGCTGGCCGACTACCAGATCACCGTGCCCGAGCTCGGCACCCTGCGTGCGAGGCACATCCCGCAGGTGGTGCTGACCAGCAACGGCACGCGCGAGCTGTCGGATGCGCTGCGCCGGCGCTGCCTGTACCACTACCTCGACTATCCGAGCCTGGCGCGCGAGATCGCGATCGTGCGCACGACCCTGCCGCACGCCGAGGGTGCGCTGGTCGAACAGGCGGTCGCCTTCGTGCAGCGGCTGCGGCGCGAGGACCTGACCAAGACGCCCGGCGTGGCCGAGACGCTCGACTGGGTGCGCGCCCTGCACCGCCTGTCTTTCAAGGCGCTGCCCGAGGATCCGCATGCGCTCGCGGCCACGCTGGCTTGCCTGGTCAAGACGCGCGAAGACCGCTTCCAGCTCGGCGAGGAGCGCCTGCGCCAGCTGATCGAAGGGCGGCGCGCGGTCGGCGTCGCAGAGAAGGCGCCGCAACCGGCGGCGGCACGTCCATGAACACCGTCGCACGCCCGCTCGAAAGCATCGCGGGATTCGCCGCGCTGCTGCGCGACCATGGCATGAAGGTCGGCATCGCCGAGCAGCAGGCCTTCGTGCAGGCGGCATTGCGCCTGCCGCTGGAGCGCGCGGCCCGGCTCGATCCGGCCTGGCGTGCCATCGCCTGCCACGACGCGCGCGACTGGCAGCGCTGGCCCGAGCTGTTCGACAGCTTTTGGCATCCGCAGCGCGTCAAGGGGCGTGCCAAGGTCGGTGGCCAGACGCGGCCGAGCCGAAGCCTGCAACAGGTGGTGCAGAGCCTGCACGAACGCATGGACGGCGCCGCGCCTTCGGCCCGCTCCGGCCCGGCGGACGCCGCGCTGGACGCGCCGCCCGTGATCGAGGACGAGGCCGCGCTGCAGCGCGCCCAGGGCGGCGCCAGCCGCACCGACGCGCTGCACGACCGCTCGCTGTCGCAATGGCTGCCGCAGGACCTCGCGCTGCTGCAGAGCCTGGCCGAGCAGATCGCCCGGCGCCTGCGCAAGCGCCTCACGCGGCGCTGGCACGACGACGCGCGCGGCCGTCGCCTCGACGTGCGGCGCACGCTGCGCGCCAGCCTGCGCACCGGCGGTCTGCCGATCCATCCGGTGTGGCGCGCGCCGCGGCGCGAGTGGCCGCGGCTCTTCATCCTGGTCGACGTCAGCCGGTCGATGGAGACCCACGCGCAACTCTTCCTGCGCATCGCGCGCGCCTTCGTCGCGGCCTTGAATGCGCGGGTGTTCGTGTTCCATACGCGGCTGGCCGAGGTCACGCCGCTGCTGCGCAGCGACTCGGTCGCGGTGCAGGAGAAGGTCAATGCCGTGACGGCCGGCTTCGGCGGCGGGACCCGCATCGCCACCAGCGTGGCGGACTTCCATGCCGTGCATGCGCGCGCCCAACTGCAGCGCAACGCGCGCGTCTGGGTGCTCTCCGACGGCTTCGATGCCGATCCGCCGCAGCGCCTGGCCGAGGAGCTGGCGCGTGTGCGGGCACGCGGCGCCAGGCTGCACTGGTTCCATCCGTCCGACGCGCGGCCTGCCTCGGAGTCGATGCAGGCCGTGATCGGGCAACGCATGCTGGTCGACGGCTTTTCGCGGCTCAACAGCCTGCGCGATCTCGCCGACCTTGCAAAGCACCTGCGCTGATTCGCAGGGCGACCTCACGAAGGAGAACGACATGGGCAACGCAGACACCGTCCTCGAGGCCGCGCGCCGGCTGCAGCAGGCCGGCACGCCCTGCGCGCTGGTCAGCGTCGTGAAGGCGCTGCCGCCTGCCTCCGCGCATCCGGGCGACAAGGCGATCGTCACCGCCGACGGCGAGATGAATGGCTGGGTCGGCGGCGGCTGCGCACAGCCGGCCGTCATCCGCACGGTGCGCCAGGCGCTGGCTGACGGCCGGGCGCGGATGATCCGCATTGCGCCGGCCGAGGAGACCCGCGAGCGCGAGCTCGGCGACGTGCTCGAGTTCGGCATGGCCTGCCACTCCGGCGGCACGCTGGAGCTGTTCGTCGATCCGCTGCTGCCGCGCGCCGAGCTGGTGGTGGTCGGCAGCTCGCCGGTGGCCGCGAGCCTGGTGCAACTCGGGCCGCGCGTCGGCTTCGCGGTGACGCTGGTGGCCCAGGGCGCGAAGGCGGCGGACTATCCCGACGCCTACCGGGTCATCGACCGCGACGACGCCGCCACGGTGCTGCCGCAGGTCGGCGCCGGGGCCTGGGTGGTCATCGCGACGCAGGGCCGCCGCGACCTGCAGGCGCTGGGACTGGCGCTCTCGTTGAAGGCACGGCAGGTGTCCTTCGTCGCCAGCGCGCGCAAGGCCCAGGTGCTGAAGGATTCGCTGATCACCGCAGGGGCCGACGCGGCGGCCGTGGCCGCGATCGTTGCGCCGGCCGGCTACCCGATCTCGGCATCGACGCCCGAGGAGATCGCGCTGTCGGTGCTGGCGGCGGTGGTGTCGAACCGGCGCCAGGCCGCCACGCGGCCTGCGGGCCGCGCCGCGGACGACGCCATGATTGCTCGCCCGGCGTTGGCTGCGCTGCCGGCCAGGGCGCCTTGCTGCGGAGGCTGACATGGGTTGCATTCTCAAGGGGGGTGGCGGCCTCTATGCGCGCCTGGTGGTAGGCGCCGTGCTGCTGGCCGCAGGCGCGGGCAGCCGGCTCGGCGGGCGGCCCAAGTCGCTGCTCGAACTCGGCGGCGTGCCATTGATCCGGCGGCAGCTGATCGCGCTGTCGGGCGCCGGTGTCGACGAAGTGGTCGTGGTGCTCGGCCACCACGCCGAGGCGATCGAGGCCGCGGTGCGCGACTTCCCGGTGACGCTGGCACGCAATCCGGCGCCGGACGACGGCCAGGCCTCGTCGGTGCGCATCGGTCTGCAGGCGCTCACGGGCAAGCTCGATGCCGTCGTCGTCGCGCTGGCCGACCAGCCGATGATCAACGCGCAGGACATCACGGCGCTGATCGGCGCCTTCAAGAAGCGCGGGGAGGCGTCGATGGTGGTGCCGCGGGTGGCCGGCGAGCCCGGCAACCCGGTCATCTTCGAGGCGGGCTTGCGCGACGAATGGCTGGCCGGCGACGCCAATGCCGCCTGCCGCCGCTGGCGCGAGGCGCACCCCGAGCGGGTGTTCTGGCTCGACACCGACAACCAGCGCTTTCGCGTCGACATCGACACGCCGGAAGACCTCGAGCGCTTCGCGAAGCGCACCGGCCACATGCTGCGCTGGCCCGCCGCGCCGGCGGCCGCCTGATCCCCGCGATGCGGCGCCTGGCCGATCGCCTCCATCCCCGATGGCGGCGCTGGGCGCGCCGGCGCCCGCTTGCCCCTTTGAATGCCTACTTCTCGTCGCGCAGCCAGTACCACTTGTAGAGAACGCGCTGGCCCATGCGGCGGAACGGCGCGAAAAGCGGCGACTCCACCAGGCCCAGGACGTTGGGATAGGGCAGCGGTGAGTCATAGATCGGAAGCTCGAAGACCTCGCGTCCGCCGTCCTTGCCTGCCACCCGCTCTGCCAGGCGCTTGCCCGCCCACGTCGAGAAGGACACGCCGTTGCCGCCGTAGCCCACGGCATACCAGACCGTCTTGTGGTCCTCGGGCTGGGTGATGCGCGGCATCATGTCGTGACTCACGTCGACCCAGCCCCACCAGGAATAGTCGATCTGAATGCCTGCCAGGGGTGGAAACTTGCGGGCAATGGCGTCGGTGAGCAGTTTCAGGTGCGTCGGGTCTTCGGCATCGGCGCCGCTCACCGAACTGCGGCTGCCGAGCTGCAGGCGCTTGTCCTTGAGCAGCCGGTAGTAGAAGCGCAGCGTTCGCGTGTCGGTCAGGAAAGTGAGCGACTTGAAGTTCGTCGCCGCCAGTTCCGCATCGGTCAACGGCCGGGTCACCACCGAGTTCGAGAGGATCGGCATGATCCGGTTCTTCAGCATCGGGTTCAGCGCCTGGCCGGTGTAGCCGCCGGTGCAGACGGCGACCCGCTTCGCGCGGACGACACCGCCCGGCGTGCGCAGATGATGAACGCCGCCGATGGTTTCCCAGCCTTGCACCGGGCTCGAGGTGTGCACCTTGACCCCCAGTTCGCGCGCCTTGCGCATCAGGCCGAAGGTGAACTTGAGCGGATGGATGCCGACGCCTTCGGCCTCGAACAAGGCACCGACGGTCTCCCGCTCGTCGCAGTAGTCGCGCCGCACTTCTTCGGCGCCCATCATGCGGGTGCGGTAGCCGAAGGTGTCGCGCATCAGCGCTGCCTCGGCGTTCAGAGCMGGCAACTTCTCAGGCCGGTGGGCGAGGAACAGGTGGCCACCGTCGAAGGCGTCACAGTCGATCCGTGTCGTCAGATCCTTGAAGTTCTCGAAACCGGAGCGTATTTCGATATCGAGCCGCTTGGCGGTGTCCAGGCCCCAGCGCGCGATCCATTGCGAACGCTTCAGTCGACCGCTCGCGTTCTGGCCCTGTCCGCCGCTGCGACTGGAGCAACCCCAGGCCGCCTGGTTGGCTTCCAGCACCGTGGCTTGAATGCCGTGCTCCTGCGCCAGGTAGAGCGCCGTCGACATGCCCGTCGCACCGGAGCCGATGACCGCCACGTCGACGTCGATGTCTCGCACGACGGGCCCATCGTCTTGCGGCGGCGTGCCGGCACTGGCGACCCAGTACGTGGGCGCGTAGGCGCGGCCCGCACCCGGATTGGCCGCAACCAGCGGGTCGTAGCGCGGGTCGTACGGCTTGGCGGCAGGCACCGAACCAGGGGCGACGAATGAGGCGCGAGCAGTGATCGTCATGAGAGGGTTCCGGCTACCTGGCGGCGGGAATGTTCGGGCGCGCCTTGCGGAACACGTTCTTGAGATGGATCTTTCCGTCCTTGAAGGTGAAGACGTCGATGCCGTCGCTCTCGATCCGGCTGCCGTCGGCTGCCGTGCCGGTGAAGGTCCATTGCGAGGTGCCGAAGTCGCCCTGCACGAAGTGCACGCCGTCTCGCCACTGCGCGTCCGGCACGGCCTGCCATGCGGCGGCAAAGGCCTTTCGCACGGCTTCGGTGCCGATGTGTCGGGTGCCGCATGCGTCCGGTCCGGCGGCGGTCTGGAAGATGCAGTCCGGCGTCATGAAGCTCATGAGTGCATCGATGTCGTGCCTGTTCCATGCATCGCTGAAGGCTGCGAGGGTGGCGGTAGTGACGGGGGAAGAATGAGCGGTCACGCGATGACTCCTGATTGAATGTTGCAAGCGTAGGCAGGCGGCCGCAGAGGTGGTAGGGCCAGATGCAGGGATTCGACCGAGCCAGAAAGACACGCAGCGGAGATTTCCACTTCATATCGGTGCGCAGAAGCCCTAGACTGCGCCACGCATGTCTTCTTCGCGATCAACCCAATGGGCGCAGCTCTTTGCGCTGTCCGATCAATCCGGACTGCCCCTGCAAGGGCGACTGCGGGCAGCCGTCGTGCAGGCAATCCTCGATGGGCGGCTCGGCTCCGGTGCGCCGCTGCCGTCATCGCGCGTCCTGGCTGATTTGCTCGGCATGAGTCGCAACACGGTGACTTCGGCCTACCTCCAGTTGATGGACGAGGGTTTTCTCGAAGCCCGTCCCCGCAGCGGCGTGTTCGTGGCGCACAACGCCAAGTCCGTCACGGCGGTCGCGGCCGAACCCCTGATCGGCCGCAGCGGCCAATCCGGGCAACCGCCGGAATGGTCGGCGAGAGTCTTGCGCTCGTTGGTCGACCAGCCGACGCTGGCCAAGCCGGACCAGTGGCGCGGCTACCCCTACCCCTTCGTCTACGGCACCTACGACCCGCAGCTGTTCCCGACCGAGACATTCCGCGAATGCTGCGCCCGAACCCTGGCGCGTTCGCAGTTGCCGCACTGGACGCCGGACTTCGAAACGGACGACGTGCCGGATCTGATCGAGCAGATCCGCACCCGCTTGCTGCCCAAGCGAGGCGTGTTCGCGCTGAAACAGGAAATTCTCGTCACGGTCGGTGCGCAGCATGCCTACTACCTGCTGGCGGAAGCGCTTTTCGACGAGCGGACGTCCGTCGGCCTGGAAGAGCCGGGCCATCCGCACGCGCGCAACAGCTTCTCGATGCGCAATCCCAAGTGGGTGGAAGTCGCGGTGGACGAGGAGGGTCTGGTGGTCGATGCGCTGCCCGCGGTCGACTATCTCTTCATCACGCCGTCGCATCAGAGCCCGACCACCGTGACGCTGACCCTGGAGCGTCGCCAGTGGCTGTTGCGCAAGGCCGAGTTGCAGGATTTCGTCATCATCGAGGACGACTACGAAGCCGAGAACCTGTACGAAGGCGCGCCCATGCCGGCTCTCAAGAGCCTCGACAAGACCGGGCGCGTGATCTACGTGGGTTCGGTGTCCAAGAGCCTGTCGCCCGCGCTTCGGCTGGGGTACATCGTGGCGCCGCGCGCGCTCATCAGCGAATTGCGTGCCATCCGGCATGCAATGGTGCGCCATCCAAGCGCGTTCCTGCAGCACGCCTATGCGCTCTTTCTGTCGCTGGGGCATCACGAATCGCATGCCCGGCGCGTGAATGCCGCGATGCAGGAGCGCCTGGCCCTGGCGGCGGAGGCCTTGCGCAACCATCTGCCGGATTTCGATTTCCGGCTTCCGCAAGGCGGAGCGTCGATCTGGGTGCAGGCGCCCGCGTGGGTGGATGCGGCCGAACTGGCGCTGATGGCACGTCGCCACGGTGTGCTGATCGAGGCGGGCGATGTCTTCTTCGCGAAGCCTCCCTACCCGTGCCCCTTGTTTCGCCTGCGACTTTCCTCGATCGCCGCGTCGCAGATCCCGGCCGGCATCCGCGCCTTGGGCCAGGCCGTGGAGGAGCTCGCCGCGGCGCGCGGCGAGCGTCGCGCGCCGACGACACGAGCGCACTGAGGCGGCGCCGCGCACTAGGGCCTGTTCACACTATTTCCGGGGATCGCGTTGCCGGGCGAAGGGGCTGGATGCAAGGCGCCCGTGCGCAGCAAGGCTATCGCCTTGCAAGCGCGGGCAACGCCGCAGACGGCCCCTTCGCCCGGCAACCCGAAGGGAAGGCCTGCCAGGACGAGCCACTCGGCGTTGCGCTCCTCGCATGTGCCAACGCACATGCCGCGTCGCGCGCCTTGATTGGCCCGTCCTGGCAGGCCTTCGCGACCCCGGAAATAGTGTGAACAGGCCCTAGGTGCGTGCACGGGCGGGCACCGGGGCGCACCATACGAGGGTAAGTCCGTAGCTGCTGGCTCCATGCACGCTGCGACGCTGGCACTTCCGACCCCGGTGCGTTGCGTGCACAGTCGCATCCGGCGGCGTCAACAATCGCGTGCTTCTGCGTGATCCTGCGATGCATTCCTCCCTACTTCTAGGAGCAACCAAATGAACAGTTCCAAGCGCTTCCAACTTCAATGCGCCGTCGCCTTGGCCGCGGCCACGCTGTGCGGCGGGGTCCTGGCCCAGTCCAAGGAGCTGACTTTCGCGCACCAGGACATGCTGGTTCCGCTGCGGCTCGTCATGGAGTCGGGGGAGGTCGAAAAGGCGACCGGCTACAAGATCAACTGGCGCATGTTCGCGGGCGGCGGCGACGTGATCCGCGCCATGGCCTCCGGTGACGTGCAGATGGGCGAAACCGGCTCCAGCCCGCTCACCGCCGCCGCCAGCCAGGGGCAGGACATCCAGCTGTTCTGGATCTCGGCCGATATCGCCGACGCCGAGGCGCTGGTCGCGCGCAACGGCAGCAACATCAACAGCGTCAAGGATCTGGCGGGCAAGAAGGTCGCCACGCCGTTCGTGTCGACCGCGCACTACCAGCTCATGTCGGTGATGAAGATGGACGGCGTGGACGCCAAGACCGTCAACGTGATGAACATGCGGCCGCCGGAGATCGCCGCAGCCTGGGAGCGGGGCGATATCGACGCCACGTTCATCTGGGATCCGGTGCTGTCGAAGATCAAGACCAATGGCAAGGCGGTCGCCACCTCGGGCAGCATCGGCAAGCGGGGGGCGCCGACCTTCGAGGGCATCGTCGTCAATTCCAAATGGGCCGCCGCCAACGAGTCCTTCATGGTCGCCTTCGTGAAGGCGCTCAACCGTGCCAACGAAGAGTACAAGGCCTCGGCCAAGGGCTGGACTGCCGATTCGGCCCAGGTGAAGGCCATGGCCAAGTGGACCAAGGCCGACCCGAAGGACGTGCTGCCGGTGATGAGCCTCTACAGCTTCCCGACCATGGCCGAGCAAGTGTCGCCGACCTGGCTCGGCGGCGGTGCCGCGAAGGCGATGGCCGGCACGGCCGCCTTCCTGAAGGAACAGGGCCGGGTGCAGGAGGTCAAGCCCGACTACAGCGCATTCGTCACGACGACCTACGTCAACAAGGCGATGGGCAAGTAGGCGGCGGACCGGACGGGAGACCACCATGCCTACGCTCGACATTCGCGACCTGACGGTCAACTACGCGGTCAAGGGCGGCACGCTGCAGGCGCTGGCACCCGTCAACCTCAGGATGCAGGACGGCGATTTCGTCGTCGCGCTCGGCGCTTCAGGGTGCGGCAAGACCACGCTGCTCAACAGCATCGCGGGCTTCCTGCCGCCGTCCACCGGCGAGATCCTGCTCGACGGAAAGCCCGTCGTGGGGCCCGGGGCCGACCGTGGCGTTGTGTTCCAGAAGCATGCCTTGATGCCCTGGCTCAATGTGCGCGACAACGTGGCGCTCGGCCTGCGCATGGCCGGCGTGGGGCGTGCCGAGCGGGTTCGCACCGCGGAGGAAAAGCTCGGGCTGGTCGGCCTGACGCAGTACGCCGACCGCGCCGTCTACGAACTCTCGGGCGGCATGCAGCAGCGGGTGGGCATTGCGCGTGCGCTGGCCAGCGACCCCGCCGTCCTGCTGATGGACGAGCCCATGGGCGCGCTCGACGCCTTCACCCGCGAGCAGGTGCAGGAGATCCTGCTCAAGGCCTGGGCGAAGTCGAACAAGATGGTGTTCTTCATCACCCATTCGGTGGAAGAGGCGTTGTTCCTCGGCACCCGCCTGGTCGTGATGAGCCCGAGTCCGGGGCGCATCTCGCATGTCTACGACGATGTGCCGTTCTCGCGCCAGTTTCTCTCGCACGGCGACTCGCGCCGGGTGAAGTCCGAGCCCGCTTTCATCCGCATGCGCGAGGAAGTGCTTTCCATCATCCACGATCGCGAGCCCGCCCATGCCTGACGCCGTCGCCGCCGTCCACGTTGCCGTGAAACCCGTGACCCCTCCCTCGGCACCCGCCGCGCCGACGACCGGCCCCACCCTCAAGACCAGTGCCTTCAAGGTGCCGGGTCAGGGCGCCAGCGGGACGATCAGCGTGGTCACCGTGCTGGTGCTGCTGATGCTGTGGGCCCTCATCACCAACATCGGCTGGATCAAGCCGATGTTCCTGCCGTCGCCGCAGGCGGTCTTCCAGCAGTTCTACGAATATGTCACCGGCCAGGCCAACGACAAGCCGCTGTGGCAGCATTTCCTGGCGAGCATGTTTCGCGTGTTCTCCGCGTTTCTGCTCGCCTGCGTGACGGCCATTCCGGTCGGCATCGCGATGGGAATGAGCCGCTGGGCGCGCGGCATCTTCGACCCGCCGCTCGAGTTCTACCGTCCGCTGCCGCCGCTGGCTTACCTGCCGCTCATCATCATCTGGTTCGGCATCGACGAGCTGCCCAAGGTGCTGCTGATCTTTCTGAGCTGCTTTGCGCCGCTGGCGCTGGCCGCCCGCTCGGGCATGCGCAGCGCATCGCAGGAGCAGATCAACGCCGCGTACTCGATGGGCGCGAGCTACATGCAGGTGATTCGTCACGTGATCCTGCCTTCGGCGCTGCCCGACATCCTGGTCGGCATGCGCATCGCCATCGGCTTCGGCTGGACCACGCTGGTGGCGGCCGAGATGGTGGCGGCCAACATGGGTCTGGGGCAGATGGTGCTGAACGCGTCCAATTTCCTGCGCACCGACATCGTGATCATGGGGATCATCGTGATCGGCGTCGTGGCCTACCTCTTCGACCTTCTCATGCGGTGGCTCGAGCGCCGGCTGGTGCCCTGGAAGGGCCGGATGTGACGGCGCTGCCCGCGCTGGGCAGCGGCCGCCCGCGGGTGGCGACCGCCCCGCTCAGGCGGCACCCGCTCGCCGCACCGGCTGGCCGGCGCTGAGGCCGGACTCTCCGTCGATGGTTTCGTCGGCGCTCGGGGAACGGCCGATCAGCCAGGCGCACCACGCCGACACTGCGCCCGCGAACATCACGTACATGCAGATCTGCCACGGCTCGCCGGCGCCCGACTTGAGCAGTGCGGTCGCGATGATGGGCGTGATGCCCGAGGCGAAGATGCCCGAGAACTGATAGACGAAGGAGATGCCCGTGTAGCGCACCTTGGCGTCGAACAGGTCGCAGAAGAGCGCGGCCTCCGGTCCATACACGGAGGCGTAGAGGATGCCGAAGGGAATGATGATGGCCAGCCAGATCAGGAACATGTTGCCGCCGCTGGTCGTGATGAGCCAGAAGGCCGGGAACGACGCGGCAGCCGTGATGAGCGAGCCCCACATGTAGACCTTCGGGCGACCGAGGCGGTCGGACATGCGGCCGAAGAACGGAATGAAGAAGCACATCACCACCGCGGCGGCCATCACTCCCAGCAGGGCGCCGGTGCGACTGACCTTGATCGTGCTCGTGAGGTAGTTGATGGAGAACACGCCGAAGATGTTGAAGAACACGCCGTCGATGTAGCGCGCGCCCATGCCCTTGAGGACGTTGCCCGGATAGCGCCGGATCATGTCGATGAAGGGTATGCGCAGTTCGGCGTTCCTGGCCTTCACGGCGGAGAACTCCGGCGTTTCCTGCACGTGCAGCCGTATGTACATGCCCACGATGACCATCACGCCGGAGAGGAGGAAGGCGATGCGCCAGCCCCATGACATGAACTGCTCGTCGGTGAGCAGCCACGACAGCAGTGCCACCACCCCGGATGCGAGGCACAGGCCGATGGCCAGGCCGATCTGGGGCAGCGATGCGTAGAAGCCGCGCTTTTCCTTCGGCGCGTATTCATAGGCCATGAGCACCGCGCCGCCCCATTCGCCGCCCAGGCCGATGCCCTGGCCGATTCGAAGGAGCAGCAGCAGGATGGGCGCCGCGACGCCGATCTGTGCGTAGGTCGGCACCAGGCCGATGAGGAAGGTGGCAACGCCCATGATCATCAGCGTGATGACCAGCATGCTCTTGCGCCCGATCTTGTCGCCGAAGTGGCCGAAGATCACGCCGCCCAGCGGCCGCGTGACGAAGCCGACCGCGAAGGTCGTGTACGCGAGCATCGTGGACACCACCGGATCGCTGCCGGGAAAGTACAGCTTGCTGAAAACGATCCCGGCGACCACGCCGTACAGGAAGAAGTCGTACCACTCGATCGTGGCGCCCACCAGCGCCGAGATCACTGCCCTACGGATCTTTCTTTCGTCTACCACCGTCGTTCCACTCATGTCGTTGTCTCCAATGAAGTGTTGTTGTGATGGGCCTTCGGCCTGGCCCTGGCTTGACTCTGTGGGGTCCTTGCGTCTTCTCGGATCAGGTCGACGGCTTTCTCGGCCATCATCACGGCGGCTGCATTGGTGTTGCCGGAGACCAGCGTCGGCATGGCCGAGCAGTCGATGACGCGCAGCCCGCCGATGCCGTGCACGCGCATGCGCGCGTCGACGACGGCCAGCGGATCGTTGCCCATCCGGCAAGTACCGCTCGGGTGGAAGATGGTGGCGCCGTTGTTGCGACAGAACTCGAGCAGGTCCGCATCCGTCAGGATCGCGCCGCCGGGCTTCACCTCGCGCCTGACGTACGGGCGCATCGCCGGCGTCTCGGCAATGGCGCGTGCGGCTTTCACGGCCGCAACGGCTGTGCGGCGGTCGAGGTCGGTCGACAGGTAGTTCGGCTGCATCTCCGGCGGCTCGAAGGGATCGGTCGAACGGATGCGGATATGGCCGCGCGATTCAGGTCGAAGCTGGCACACCGACATGGTGAAGCCCGAGTACGGGTGCACCTTCCCACCCGCCATGTCCGCCGACAGCGTGGCGACGTGGAACTGGGTGTCCGGCGTGGCTGCGACGGGCCGGCCTTGCTCGTCACGCAGCGCATGCATGAAGCAGCCGCCCTGGTTGATGCCGATGGCCAGCGCGCCGGTGCGGTGCAGCAGCCATTCGAGGCCCAGTTTCGCCCGGCCCGTCCACGAGTTGAGCTGATCGTTGGTGGTGATGGGTTTCGTGCACTCGTAGCCCAGGCGGATCTGCA
Source organism: Variovorax sp. M-6 (assembly GCF_052114385.1). NCBI lineage: Bacteria > Pseudomonadati > Pseudomonadota > Betaproteobacteria > Burkholderiales > Comamonadaceae > Variovorax > Variovorax sp. M-6. The sequence goes on from NZ_JBFREQ010000007.1 coordinate 104,938, forward strand.
GGTGGTCCTGCAGGTTTTCACCGACGCCCGGCAGGTGATGAACCACCGGCACGCCGCGCGCTTCGAGCAGGTCGCGATGGCCGATGCCCGACAGCTGCAACAACTGCGGCGACTGGATGGCACCGGCCGCCAGCAGCACCTCGGCGCGTGCGCGGGCGATCTTCATCTGGCCGTCCTGCCGGTAGCGCACGCCGCCGGCGCGTCGGCCCTCCAGCACCACCCCGGCGGCGAAGGCCTCGGTCTCGATGCGCAGGTTGGACCGCTGCTTCACCGCAGGCGGGAGGTACGCCTTGGCGGTGCTGCAGCGCAAGCCCTTGTGCGTGTTGAGCTGGAAGTAGCCCGCGCCTTCCTGCCGGGCGCCGTTGAAGTCGTCGGTGCGCGGCACGCCGATCTGTTCGGCGCCGCTGATGAAGGCCTCGATCAGTTCGTGCTTCGCGCCGATGTCGGACACCTTCAGCGGGCCGTCGCCGCCGTGCAGGGGAATGGCGCCGCGCTCGTTGCCTTCCGACTTGATGAAGTAGGGCAGCACATCCTCGTAGCCCCAGCCGGGGTTGCCCAGCGACGCCCAGTGGTCGAAGTCCTCGCGCTGGCCGCGGATGTAGATCAGTCCGTTGATCGAGCTGCACCCCCCCAGCGTCTTGCCGCGCGGCCAGTAGATGCGGCGGCCGTTCATGTTCGGATCGGGATCGGTCTCGAAGCGCCAGTTGACCGCGGGGCTCCACATGGTCTTGCCGTAGCCGATCGGCAGATGGATCCAGGGCGAGGTGTCGCGCGGTCCGGCCTCGAGCAGCAGCACACGCGTTCCGGGGTCTTCGCTCAGCCGGCTGGCCAGCACGCAGCCGGCTGAACCGGCGCCCACCACGATGTAGTCGAACTCTGGATCGGTCATGGATTCCGTTCATCTCGCGATGGAACAATCACGATTGTCTCGACGCCGATCGTATGGTGTTGATTTTCGGAACGCAATGTTCCACTTTAGAGATTTACCCTATGACGACCTCCCGGCGAAAAACGGCCGCGGTTCCCATCGACACCCCTGAAACAGGCCCGGACAAGGCGGAAAGCGGCGAATTCGCGTCGAGTTCGTCGGCAGGGCGCAGCCTGCGCCTGCTGGCCTTGCTGGCCGCCGAGGGAAGAGCGCTCACGCTGGCCGATCTCGCGGCGCGGCTGACGCTGCCCAAGGGCACGACGCATCGCATCTGCACGCAGCTGTTGGCGGCCGGCTTTCTGGCGCGGGACGTCGACGAGCGCTCGTTCGTCGTCGGGCCGGCGCTTCGCCAACTGGCCTTCGACACGCTCAACCATGGCGTGGTGCGCGGACTGCGCCATGACGTGCTGTCCGAACTGGTCCGCCAGGTCGGCGAGACCTGCAACTTCACGACGCTGGACGGCACGCAGGTGCTGTACCTGGACCGCGTCGAGGCGCACTGGCCGCTACGGCTCACGCTGGATGTCGGCTCGCACGTGCCGCTGCATTGCACGGCCAGCGGCAAGCTGATGCTGGCGCAGATGTCGCCTCAGGATCGCGAAGCGGTGATCGGCGGCATCACGCTCACGCGCATGACGGCCAACAGCATCGTCAGTGCCACCGAACTGCATGCGGAGTGCAACGCCATCGCCGAGCGCGGCTACGCCTGCGACAACGAGGAATTCATCGCGGGTCTGGTGGCGGTGGCGGTGCCGGTGCGCAATGCGGCGGGCGAAGTGCGGGCGGCGATCGCGGTGCATGCGCCCGCCGCGCGGATGTCGCTGAAAGATGCGCTGAGCCGGCTCGACGCGCTCAAGGCGGCGGCTGCCCGCATGGGCGCGTTGGTCTGAGCGCCTTCACAGCCGTTGGCAGAACTCGATGAGGTGTTTGCGGAACCACTGGTGGCTGGCGTCGACGGCCGTCGATTCGTGCCAGATGACATAGACCGGGAAACGCGGGATGCGCAGGGGCACGGTGTGCGACTTCAGGTGGAAGTGATCGGCATAGAGGTGCGCCATGCGACGGGGCAGCGTGCAGATCATGTCGGAGGTCTGCACCATCATCGGCATCGAGAGGAAATGCGGCACCGTCACCGAGATGTGGCGCTGCAGCCCGCGCTTGGACAGCGCCAGGTCGATCATCGGCATGGTGCTCGTGCGCGGCGCCAGCACCACGTGCCGCAGCGACAGGAAGGTTTCCAGGCTCAGCCGCTCGGCCACGGTCGGGTGATCCCGTCGTGACAGGCTCAGCAGCGTTTCGGTCATCACGCACTCGCTGCGGTAGCCGGGCTCCTGGAGCGCGAAATAGTCGAGTGCCAGGTCCACGGCACCGTCGCGCATCTCCCCCTTGAGCAATGCGGCGGCTTCGGGACGGATGCGGATGCGGATCCGCGGGGCGACCTTGGCCAGCCAGTCGATGAAGCGCGGCAGGATGATGGTTTCGCCGTAGTCCTCCACGGCGATCACGAACTCGCGATCGGAGTGCGCGAAGTCGAAGTTGTCCTCGCCGCGAAAGCCCCGCTCCAGCACGTCGAGCGCCTGGCGGATCGGCTCGGCCAGCGTCTTCGCACGCGGCGTCGGACGCATGCCCTGCGAACTGCGCTCGAACAGCGCGTCCTGCAGCCGCTCGCGCAGCCGCGCCAGCGCATTGCTCACCGTCGGTTGGGACAGGTGCAGCTTCAGTGCGGCCTTCGAGATGCTCCGCTCGTTGTAGATGGCGTCGAAAACCACCAGCAGGTTCAGATCCAGGGTGCGCAGATTCATGGACGGCGATGGGCGTTGCGATGTCCCGATGTTATTTGGAATATGAATATTCACCATTTGATAAGGAAAGTAGTGGAATGTTGAGGCGGCTTCCACAATGCCTCCAGAACGATTGGAGACAAGCACATGACAGAGGCCGCGGCCCTCTTGCAGAGGGACAACCCACGCACGGGCGTGGCACGCCTGACACTGAACCGACCCGAGGCGCGCAACGCCCTGAACACGGCGCTGCGGCGTGAACTGGCCGAAGCCTTCGCGGCGCTGGACGACGACCCCGCGGTGCGCTGCGTGGTGCTGCGCGGCAGCCCGACGCATTTCGCCGCCGGCGCGGACCTGAAGGAAATCGCCGCGCTGGGACCGGCCGCGGTGTCCGGGTTGGGCGTGCTGCGCTACTGGAAGGCGATCTCCGACTTCTCCAAGCCGCTGATCGCCGCCGTGGCCGGACCGGCCCTCGGCGGCGGCTGCGAGCTCGCACTGCACGCCGACATCATCCTCGCGGCACGCAGCGCGCGCTTCGGCCAACCGGAAGTGAGCGTGGGAATCATGCCGGGCGGCGGCGCGACGCAACGCTTGATGAAGGCCGTCGGCAAGTACCGCGCGATGAAGTTGATGCTCACCGGCGAACCCGTCGGCGCGGAGGAAGCACTGGCGATGGGCATGGTCAGCGAGGTGGTCGACGACGACCTGCTGGAGGCGCGCTCGCTGGCGCTCGCCGCGCTGATCGCCTCGCGACCCCCGATCGCGCTGCGCCTTCTCAAGGAGGCCGCGCTGGCCGGTGCGGACGCACCGCTGGCCACCGGCCTGCTGCTGGAGCGCCGAGCCTTCGAACTGCTTTTCGATACCGCGGACCAGAAGGAAGGCATGCAGGCCTTTGCGGAGCGTCGTCCCCCCATCTTCGCCGGCCGCTAGACCTGGCGCGCCTCTCCCACTCCAGAAAAGAAGGAAGCAATCCAATGCGATCCGAAGTTGCCATCGTCGGCTATGGCCGAACGCCCTACAGCCGGGCCAAGCCGGGCGAACCTCAGCTCAACGTCGACGAATACATCGCGTGGGCCGCCGACCTCGCGCTGCAGAAAGCCGGGATGTCGAAGAACGACTTCGACGGACAGGGCCTGGGCGTGGCGCATGCGGAAGTGGCGCACACGGTCAACTGGTCGGCTGCCACGGCCGAGAACCTCGGCATCAGCCCGCAACTGCTGCTGCGTGCCGACCAGGGCGGTGCCTCCGCTTCGGCCATGCTCATCCGCGCAGCAGCGATGATCCGCGCCGGCATCGTCGATCGGGTGCTGGTGGTGGGGGCCGACACGCCACTGAACATTCCTTCCGTGGCACCCGGGCTGCCGCTGTCGCCTGAACGCACGCGGGGGGTGTACTGGGACTTCCAGGGCCCATTTGGCGTGATGGGCGCGAGCGCGCAGTTCGCGCTGGTGCTGACGCGCTACATGCACGAACACAAGCTGAGCTTCGAGCAGCTCGGAAAGATCGCCGTGAATGCCCGCTACCACGCGTCGCTGCATCCGGGGGCCATCTATCGCAAGCCGTTCACGCTGGAGGAGTACCTGTCCTCGCGCATGCTGTCCGACCCGATCCGCCTGCTGGACTGCGTGCCGATCGTCAACGGCGGCCTCGCCTACATCGTCACGTCGGCCGAAACGGCGCGCACCCTGACCGACAAGCCGGTGTACCTGCGCGGCTTCGGCGAAGCCAACAACTACTACCACGGCAGCCGCGCGCTGCCCGACATCACGACCACCGGTTTTGCGGAAGCTGCGCCGCGCGCGATGGCCATGGCGGGCGTGTCGCATCGCGACATCCAGTTCCTGCAGCCGTACGACGACTATCCCTTCATCGCCATGATGACCATCGAGGACCACGGCTTCTGCAAGAAGGGCGAGGGCGGCCGTTTCGTGGAAGAGCATGACCTGCGCTTCGACGGCGACTTTCCGCTGTCGACCGATGGCGGCCAGCTGTCCGGCGGCCAGCCCGGCGGTGCCATCGGCGGCTTCATGCCGCTGGTGGAAGCCGTCACGCAGCTGCGTGGCGAAGCGGGCGAGCGCCAGGTGCGCGGCGCCACGGTCGGGGCCGCGTGCGGCTTCGGCGGCATTCCCTACGGCCGCCCGGGTCGCAGCTGCATCTCCCTCATCCTCGGAACGGAAGCCTGACCATGAGCGACACCTCATTGAACGCCAAGCCCCTCCCGGTCATCACCGACCTCACGCGCCCGTTCTGGACGGCGGCGAAGGAAGGGCGCCTGGTGCTCCAGAAGTGCCAGCGGTGCGGCACCTTCAATTTCCATCCCAAGCCCTGGTGCATCGAGTGTGGCAGCCGCGAGCTCGCCTGGACCGACGCGCAGCCGGGGGGCACCGTGTATTCACACACCGTGTCGCGTTCGGTGGCCATGAACTTCCCCGGCTGGACGGCCGACCTGCCGGTCATCCTCTGCCTGGTCGATCTCGACGACGGCGCGCGCATGTATGCGCAGGTCACGGACTGCGCGCCGGAAGAGATTCGGGTCGGCATGCGTGTCGAGGTGCATTTCGAATCGATCAGCGACGACGCCGGCATCCCGAAGTTCCGGCCCGCGGGAATCGGCCGATGAGCGCCGCGACCGTCGAGCCGGTGCCCGACGCGCAGGTGCTGCGCAAGGCCGGCATGCGGCAGGTGCCCTTCGACTGGAAGGACCCCTTGCGTTTCGACGCGCTGCTCACGCCCGAGGAGGTCATGATCCGCGACACGGCACGGGACTATGCCCAGGAGCGGCTGATGCCGCGCATCCTGGAGGCGAACCGGAACGAGAGCTTCGACATCGACGTGATGCGCGAGATGGCCGACCTCGGCTTTCTGGGGGCCACCATAGAGGGCTTCGGCTGCGCGGGCATCAGCTATGTCGGCTATGGCTTGATCGCGCGCGAGTTCGAGCGCGTCGACACCAGCTTTCGCTCCGCGCTCGGCGTCCAGACGACGCTCAGCATGACGCCGATCTACCTCTTCGGCAGCCAGGCGCAGCGCGAGCGGTATCTGCCGGCGATGGCGCGCGCCGAGAGGCTCGGCTGCTTCGGACTGACCGAACCCGACCACGGGTCCGATCCAGGCAGCATGGGAAGCCGCGCGAGGCAGGTGGCGGGCGGCTGGCGCCTGTCGGGCACCAAGACCTGGATCACCCATGCGCCCATCGCGGACCTGATGATCGTCTGGGCCAAGGACGACGAGGGCGTGGTGCGAGGATTCATCCTCGAACGCGGCATGAAGGGCCTCGCCACCAGCAAGATCGAAGGCAAGTTCTCCGTGCGCGCATCGCCGACCGGCCAGATCCTGATGGACGACGTGTTCGTGCCCGACGCCCAGCGGCTGCCCGATGCGCACGGCATCGGCGCGCCGTTCGCCTGCCTGAACAACGCGCGCTTCGGCATCTGCTGGGGTTCCATGGGCGCGGCGGAGTTCTGCTGGCACGCCGCCCGCCAGTACGCGCTGGATCGCAAGCAGTTCGGCCGTCCGCTGGCTGCCAATCAACTGGTGCAGAAGAAGCTCGCCGACATGCAGACGGAGATCACGCTGGGCCTGCATGCCTGCCTGCACCTCAGCCGCCTGCGCGACCAAGGCCAGGCCAGCCCCGAAATGGTGTCGCTGCTCAAGCGGAACTGCGCCGGCAAGGCGCTGGACATCGCGCGCACCGCGCGCGACGTGCATGGCGGCAACGGCATCTCCGACGGCTATCACGTGATCCGCCACGTGATGAACCTCGAGACGGTCAACACGCTCGAGGGAACGCATGATATCCACGCCCTCGTGCTGGGCCGCGCCCAGACCGGCATCTCCGCATTCAACTGAACCGACCTCCAGATCCACGCCATGACACTCTCGACCTCCGACCGCGCCGATGCGGTGCACCGCATGCTTCACCCGCGATCCATCGCGGTGATCGGCGCCTCCGCCGACCTTGGAAAGATCAATGGCCGGCCGCTCAAGCACCTGATGGAAAAGGGGTATGCGGGGCGCATCCTGCCGGTCAATCCGAAGTACCGGGAGATCGCCGGGATGGCCTGCTATCCGACCATCGACAGTCTTCCGGAAGCCGCCGACCTCGCCGTGGTGGCCGTGCCTGCCAGCGAGGTCATCGCCTGCATCGAGGCGCTGGCGCGGCGCGGCATCCGCGCCGCCGTCATCTTCAGCTCGGGCTTCGGCGAGATGGGCGTGGAGGGCCGTGTGCAGGAGGATGCCCTGGCGCAGCGCGCCCGTGATTGCGGCGTGGTGCTGTGCGGGCCCAATTGCCTGGGATTCATCAACGCATTCGACAAGGTCTATGCCACCTTCAGCCAGTACGCCGACGGCGAGACCGGCGCGGGCCCGATCGGATTCGTCACGCAGTCCGGCGCGTTCGGCACGGCCATCGCCGCACTGGTTCGTCAACGCGGGCTCGGGCTGGGCTACTTCATCAACACCGGCAACGAGGCCGACCTCGCCTTCAGCGAGTTGATGGGCAGGGTGGTGGAAGACCCCCGCATCCGGGTGGCTGCCGGCTACCTCGAGGGACTGGACGACGGCGCTGCGCTGGTGCGGCTGGCCCGGCGTTGCCAGGTGCTGGGCAAGCCGCTGGTGATCACCAAGGTGGGCCGCATGGCCGCCGGTGCGCGCGCCGCCGCATCGCACACCGGTGCGCTGGCCGTGGAGGACGCGGTATTCGACGCCGTCATCCGCCAGTACGGCGTGCTGCGCGCCCGCAACGAGGAACAGATGCTCGACATGCTCGAGGCCTTGAGCCAGCCGCGCGTCGCCGAAGGCAACGGCCTGGGCATCGCGACGCAGTCCGGCGGCGCCGGCGTGATGATGGCCGACCGCGCCGAGGAAATGGGTCTCACGGTGCCCGAGCTGGGGGCGGCCGCGCGCGCGCGTCTCGCGGAAGTCATGCCGGCATTCGGTGCCGCCGGCAACCCGGTGGACGTGACGGGTCAGTTCGTGGCCCGGCCGGAGCTGTTGAGCGAGTCGGTGGTGGCGCTGATGGACGACCCGAAGGTGCATGTGGGCATCGTCTGGCTTCAGCTGATGACCGCGCACGTCGATACGCTGGTGCGGATCTTCGGCGAGATCCAGGCGCGCACGACCAAGCCATTCTTCGTGTGCTGGGTGGCGGCCCCGGCCGAGGCACTCACGCGCCTGCGCGCCATGGGAATCGTCGTCTACACCGCGGGTGAGCGCGCCGTGGAGGCCGCCGCCGCGCTGGTTCGCCACCATGCCTCGCGGCGCCGCCTTGCCGCCTCGGCGCCGGCCACCGAGGTCCGTGCACTGCCGCCTCCGACGGGCCATGACGGCGTGCAGGCCACGGTCCAGGCGGCGGCCTGGCTGAGCGAGGCCGGCATTCCGATGGCACCCGTCGCCCTGGCCCGCAGCGAGGACGATGCGGTGCGCCTCTGGCAGGCCGCCGGCGGCGCGGTCGCGTTGAAGATCGAATCGCCCGACATCACGCACAAGACGGAGGTCGGCGGCGTGCTCCTGCGGCGGGACGACGAAGAGGCGGTGCGCGAGGGATTCCGCACCCTGATGCAACGCGCCGCGGCGGCCGAGCCTCGGGCGCGTCTCGAAGGGGTCGTGGTGCAGCGGATGGCCGAGGGCCACGTCGAACTGGTCATGGGCGTGCAGCGCGACCCGGTCTTCGGCATGGTGGTCATGGTGGGTTCGGGCGGCGTGCTGGTGGAGGTGCTGAAGGACGTGGTGTTCCGGCACGCGCCCTTCGACCATGACGAGGCGCTTGCGATGCTCGACGAGCTGCGCATGAGTGCGCTGCTCGACGGCGTGCGCGGCCAGCCCGGGGTCGACAGGCATACCATCGCCGCGATGCTCGAGCGCCTCTCGCGCTGGGCCGCGCACATGGCCCCCGTGCTGGCCGAACTCGATCTCAATCCGGTCCTCGTGGGTGCGCGCGGCCCCGTGGCCGTCGATTGCGTGATGTTGCTGGAGGACCAGCGCAGCAAAGAGTCCGCCGCCGGGTGAGACCGGTGCGTCGTGCCCCTGCAGACAAAGAAAAATTCCAACCAGGAGACATCCCCATGCGTTCGATTGCTTGCTTCAAACATCCGTTCTCATCGCGGCGACTCGGTGCCGGTGCGTGGACGGCGCTCACCATCGTCGCCATGCTCGCCGCCACGCCGGCGGTGGCGCAGGACCCCTACCCGAATCGGCCTATCACCGTGATCTCGCCCTACAGTGCGGGCGGCGACGCCGACCTTGCCGCGCGGAACTTCGCCGCGGCGGCGCAGCGCGCCCTCTCGCAGGCGGTGGTGGTTGTGAACAAGGTCGGTGCCAGTGGCGTGATCGGTTCGGTACAGGCCCTGGCGTCGCCGCCCGACGGCTACACGCTGCTGCTCGCGCGCACCGGCTCGCAGGCGATCCTGCCGGCCATCATGCCGACCACCACCAAGTACAAGTGGGACGACTTCGAGTTCATCGGGACCCTCGAGGTCAATCCCTACGGCTGCGTCGTGAACGGAAAGTCGCCTTACCGCACCTTCGGCGACCTGGTCGATGCGATGAAGGTGAAGGGCAAGGCCATGAACTTCGGCACGGCCGGCGTGTTGACGACCAACGACATGGGGCCGCGTCAGCTGTTCAGGCTGCTGAAGCTCACGGACCAGACGCCCACGCAGATTCCCTACAAGGGCACCGGCGAGGCGTCGATGTCGCTGGTGGCCGGCCAGACCGAGTTCGCCTGCGGCAGTCTGGGCTCCTTCCTTGCACTGATCAAGAGTGGCCAGTTGCGCGCGCTGATGGTGACCAACCCGGAGCGCATGGCCTCCATGCCCGACGTGCCGACGGCGCGCGAACTCGGCTACGCCGAGATGGAGGGGATCGTGGGATGGAGCGCGGTGTATGCGCCGCCCAATCTCGCCGCCGACGCGCGGGCTCGGCTCGTGGCCGCGATGAAGGTGATCGCCGATGACCCGTTGTGGCAGGCAGCGACGGCACAGACCGGCTCGCTGCCGTACGTGAAGTCCCCCAGCGAGACGCGTCAGTTCGTGCAGAAGCACTTCCAGCTCTATCGTTCGCTCGGGGAGTCGCTGAACATCATCGACTCGAAGGCACAGTGAGGCAGCTGGCTGCGTTCGCCCTTCAGGCCAGCAGGCCGTAGAGCGAGCGCAGCATGCTCACTGCGGCGAGCCCGATCAGCAGATTGAGCACATGCCGTCGAAACTGCTCCGGTGACACACCCGCAAAGGAGCGGTGCCCGACCCAGATGCCGGCCAGCATCACGGGCGCCAGCCACATCGCCCAGCGCCAGGTGTCGGAGCCGAGCAGGCTGCCACCGGCATGCGCGGCATCCGGCATCAGCGCCGCGCTGGCGAGCGCGACGACGTCGCTGAAGAGAAGCAGCGCGATCATCGTGGCGCGCAGTGTGGCAGGCGGCATGCGGGTGGTGCTCAGGAGCACCGCCAGCGCGATGCCGCCGATGGCCGCAACACCGTTGATGAAGCCAGACATCACGCCCGCGAAGAATCGCACGCCGCGCGTCGGCGCCAGCGTGGCCTTGTGGCCACCGCGCAGCAGCAGGGCCGCGGTCAGCAGCAGGGCACCGATCAGCAGGCGCAAGGGCGCCTCGGGCAGCCATGCCAGCAGCGCCACACCGATCGGGATGAAGAGCAGGTTGCCGAACGCCAGCCAGCCGATCCAGTGCATGTCGATGTCGCGCGCGATGCCGCGCCACTGGCTCACGCTCGCGAGGATCTCCAGCGCGAAGATGGCCGGCACCACTTTGGCCGGGGAGACGATCAGCGACAGGCCCGCCACGGAGATGGCCGAGAAGCCGAAGCCCGCGAAGCCTCGCACGATGCCCGCCGCGAAGACGATAGCGAGGCCGTAGGCGAGCAGGAAAAAATCGACCGGCGGCGCGAGCAGCGCGCTCATTCGAACAGCGGCGCCAGCTTGAGCCGCTGCACCTTGCCGGACGGGCCGCGCGGCAGGTCGTCGACGAAGCGGAAGTGCCTCGGCGTCTTGTAGTGGCCGAGCGCAGCCTCGCAGAAGGCGCGCAGCGAGGCCTCGTCGCACGGCGGGTCGCCGCGCAGCACGATGCACACCCCGATCTCCTGGCCATAGTGGCGGTCGGGGATGCCGACCGCGGCGGCCTCCCGTACCGCCGGGTGCCGCAGCAGTGCTTCGTCGATCTCCCGCGGCGCGATGTTCTCTCCGCCCTTGATGATCAACTCCTTGATGCGGCCGGTGACGAAGAAGAAGCCGTCCGCATCGCGGTGGCCGAGGTCGCCGGTGCGCAACCAGCCGTCGGGCGTGAAGCTCGCGCGGGTGGCTTCGTCGTTCTTGTAGTAGCCGCGCATCACGTTGGGGCCGCGGATGGCGAGTTCGCCGGTGGTGCCGTCGGCCACCACGTTCGATGCCGCATCGATCACGCGCGCTTCGCAGCCCGTGGCGCGCCCGACCGAGCCCAGCTTGCGCTCTGTCGGTCCCATCGGGTTGGAGAATGATGGCGCCGCAGTCTCGGTCAGTCCCATCGTCTCGACGATGCCGATCCCGAACATCGCCTCGAAGGCCCGGTGGTGCTCGGGCGACAGCGCGGCCGACGCCGAGCGGCAGAAGCGGATGCCGGCGGTTTCGCCATCCGGGGGAGCTCCACCTTCGATCAGGTAGGAAATCATCGTCGGGACCACGTTGATCCAGGTGCACTGCGTCTGCGCCGCCTGCTGCCAGAAGCGGCCGGCGGAGAAGCGCTGCGGCAATGCGAGGCTGCCGCCGTGGGCGAGCGGGGCGAGCATGGTCACCATGAAGGCGTTGATGTGATACAGCGGAAGCACCGCCAGCACGCGGTCGTGGGCGTCGAGGCCGTGCTCCCGGCTGATGGCGAGCGCATTGGCCGCAAGATTCGCTTGCGTCAGCATGACGCCTTTCGGCTGGCCCGTGGTGCCGGACGTGTACATCAGCAGCGCCATCGCATCGGGCGAGGGTGGCGCCAGGTCGACCGGTGGCATGTCTGCTTCGCCGGGCAGTGCCGCAGCGTCGGGGTCGACCACCCACACGGAGACTTCGCGGCCGACGCCTTCGAGCAAGGCGCGCACGCGCGCTTCCCACTCGGGCGCCACACAGACGACCCGGCAGTCCGAGTGCTGCAGCACGTAGCGCATCTGTTCGGGTTGCGCCACCAGGTTGACCGGGTTCACGCACATGCCCGAATGCATCGCGGCCAGCAACAGGCGCAAGGTCTGCAAGCCGTTGGGCATGACGAGCGACACCGTGTCGCCGGGGCGGGCGCCTTGCTGCTGCAGAAGGCCGGCGACCGAACGGCAGCCGCGCGCCAGCTCGGCGTAGCGGATCGTCCGGCCGTCGTTTTGCGCGGAGATCGCATACACCGCCTCCGGCCGCGACCCGGCCTGGGCATCGATCAGCGCGCGGACGGTGCCGGCACGCAGCGCTTCATTTGCGGAACGCGCACTCACGCCGCACCATGCTGCGCAAAATATGCGCCGAAGATGTCGTCTTCGCTCGGCATGCGTTCGGGGATCGGCCGCGAGATGCGCGTGATGTTCAGGTAGTGCCTGTAGTTCATGTTTTCGGAAAAATTGTTCTTCCCCCAGGTGCCGCATCCCATCGAGAGCGAGAAGGGCAGGCCGTTGTCGAAGTTGCCGCCGGTGGCGAGGGCGTGCGCCTGGTCGACGATCACGCGCGACACCGGCAGCGTGAGCCCGAGGTGCATCGCGCGCTCGGGCCGGGCGCTGTGCAGGCCGACGGAATGCCCGGCGCCTTCGTATCCGTAGATGCGTTCGACGATGGCGCAGGCGGCATCGAAGTCGCGCGCCCCGTAGACCGTCAGCACCGGGCTGAGCTTTTCGCCCGAGAACGGATGATCGCCGCCGACGCCTTCTTCGGGCACCATGAGGACGCGCGGCTCGCGCTGCGCAATGGCCAGCCAGGCGTCACGTCCGGGCGCATCGGCGGCGGCCGCTCGTTCGGCGATGACGCGGGCCGACTGTCCGATCACCGCGGCCGACAGCCTGCCGTCGGGCCACATCAGCGATTGAAGCACCGCTTTTTGCGCAGCGTCGAGCATCACGGCGCCGCGTTCCTCGAGCGCGGCCAGCAGGCCAGGCCGGGCCGCATCGACCACCACCAGGCTGTTCTCGGCCGAGCAACTGGTGGCGTTGTCGAAGGTCTTGGAGCGCAGGATCCGGTCGGCCGCGAGCGCCAGGTCGGCGGTCTCGTCGACGATGCTCGCGACGTTGCCGGCGCCCACGCCGAAGGCCGGGGTACCGCTGGCATAGGCCGCCCGCACGTTGGCCTGCGAGCCGGTGGCGACCACGAGATCGCACAGCTTCATCAGCTCCAGAGTCGAGGGCTTGCTGACCGGTGCGGGCAAGAGCTGCACCAGGTCGTGCGGCGCACCGATGCGGTCGAACTGTGCATGGATGAACTCGATCAGCCTCGCAGCGGTCGTCCATCCTTTCGGCGAGGGCGCGACGATCACCGCGTTTCGCCCCTTGAGCGCATTGATGATCTTGTTGGCCGGCGTTGCGCCTGGGTTGGTCGACGGTGTGATGGCGCACACCACGCCGACCGGTCGCGCGATCTCGACGATGCCGGTGGCGTGGTTCTCGGAGATGACGCCCACCGAGCGCGCACCCTTCAGGTCGCGCAGCAGGCCGAAGGTCTTGCGATGGTTCTTGCGGACCTTGTCTTCGACGTTGCCCACCCCCGTGTCGGCGACCGCGAGTTCGGCCAGTTCGCGGTTGCGGCTCGGCTCGACGATGGCCCAGCCCGCGGCCGTGACTGCCATGTCGACCTGTTGCTGCGACCAGGTTTCGTAGATGCGTTGTGCGGCGCGCGCGCGCGCGACGAGGTCGGCCACCGGGCCGGTCGAGGGGATGGGATTCTGAGGTGCCATGTGCTTGCTGTCTGGTTGGGCGTTGTCTTCGAACAGAGATAGGGGCGGCTCAGTCGACCTTGATGCTGGCTTCCTTCGCCAGTTTCGACCAGCGAACCAGTTCGAGGTCGACCACTTTACCCAGCGCCTCGGGCGGGCCGCCGACGCCTTCGCTGCCCTGCGCCAGCAACTTGTCGCGGATGTCGGGCTCCCGCAATACCGCGTTGATGGCCTTGTTCAGCTTGTCGATGGCGGCTTTCGGCGTCCTGGCCGGGACGAACATGGCATACCAGGAATCGACTTCGAAGTCGGCGATGCCGGCTTCCTGCATCGTCGGCACGTCGGGGAATGCGGCGCTGCGCTTGACGGTCGAGACCGCAAGCCCTTTCAGCTTGCCGGCCTTGACGAACTGTGCAGCGGCGGGAATGGACACCCAAAGCAGCGGCACCTGCCCACCCAGCACGTCGTTGACGGCCGGGCCGCCACCGCGGTAGGGGATGTGCGACATCTGCGTGCCCGTGCGCAGCTTGAGCAGTTCGCCGGCCAGGTGGCCCGGCGACCCGTTGCCCACCGATGCGAACGAGACGGTGCCCGGCTTGGCCTTCGCCAATGCCACCGCCTCCGCCACGTTGTTGGGCGCGAACTGCATGTTGGCGACCAGGATCTGCGGGAGGGAAGCCACCATGGCGACCGGCTCGAAGTCCTTGGCGGTGTCGAAAGGCAGCTTCTGATAGATGCTCGGGTTGATGGTGTGAGATGAGAGGGTGAACAGCACCGTGTAGCCGTCCGGTGCGGATTTCGCCGCGATTTCGGTGCCGATCGAGCCGGCCGCGCCGCCCCTGTTCTCGATCACCACGGGTTGGCCGAGCAAGTTCTGGAAGCGCTCCTGCACGATGCGCGCGATCACGTCGGTGCCGCCGCCAGGCGGGTAGGGGACCACCAGCTTGATCGGCCGGTTGGGGTAGTCGCTGCCGTTCTGTGCCTGTGTCGCCAGGCTAGTCGAAAGGGCCGCGGCGGCCAGGAGGCCGACCTGCAGCAGTGTGGCGTATCGCTTCATTCTTCACGTCTCCATCTTTGTGGTGTGGTGCCTTTCGAAGGCGCGTCGCAGGCGCCGGCCCATGCCGGTAACCCAGCGTGCCGCTCGCTTCGCGCGCGCAGGCCATGACCTGCTCGGCGAGTTCGCGTGCCCGAGTGCGTGTGAAGCGGATCGAGGGCACGCTCATGCCCAGTGCGGCGACCGCTTCGCCACGTGCATTGAAGACGGGGACCCCGAGGCCGCAGACGCCGAGGCGCCACTCCTCGCGGTTCTCTGCGTAACCACGGGTGCGCGTGCGCGCCAGCTCGGCCTGCAGTGCGGCGATGTCGACGATGCTCTGGGGCGTGTGGGCCACCAGGCTGCCCAGGCGCTCGCGCAGGTCGGCCTCGTCCCATTGCGCTGCGGCGAGCAGCGCCTTGCCCGATGCCACGCAATAGGCCGGTGCCCGACCGCCGATACGCGAGTACGCCGCGACCGGCAGCGGGCTGTCGAACTTGTCGAGATAGACGATCTCGGCGCCATCGAGCGTGGCCAGGTGAATGGTTTCGCCGCTGGCCTGGGCCAGCGCTGCGAGATGCGGCCGCAGCAGCGCCGTGATGTCCGACACCTCCGCCACCAGCGCGCCCAGTTCGAAGATGCGCAGGCTCGGACGGTAGGCGCTGGTCGCCGGGTCCTGCGTCGCCCAGCCGCATTCGACCAGTGTCTGCAAGGTGCGATGGGCGTTGCTGCGCGCCATTCCGAACGCCTGGGCCAGGTCGACGACGCGGCAGTCGCGCTGCCGACGGGTGATCCATTCGAGGGCGGCAAGGCCTTTGGCCAATGTGGAATCCATAAATCCTGATGTTCTAAATAATAGAACGTTGTTCGAACATTAGGAATCACTGTATGCACGGGGCGGTGCGCTGTCAACTCCTGGGCACGGTCATGGCATCGTGCCGGCACGGCCGGCCAGACACGCCTGCAAGCGCGTGCACGTCTTCGTCCCCGTCTCCGTGCAAACCCCGAATTTGAAAAAGTGAAATTCCGCTATGCTGAATGCAACCGCTTGCATTTGCTTGCGATGCCTGATGCGCCTCAAGGTGCGCGCCCCCTGTCTGGAGACTAGTCAATGGAATCGATCGCTCGCCATCGCCGCTTCCTGCTTGCCATGGCGGCTTCTGCCGTCATGGCGGCGGGAGGCCTCGTCGCGCCCGCCGCCTTCGCCCAGTCGGCAACCTGGCCCATTGCCGGGAAGCCGATCCGCATCGTCGTGCCGTTTCCCGCGGGTTCCGGATCCGATGCGACGGCGCGCGTGATCGCCAAGCTGATGAGCGACGAGTTGAACGGAGCGAGCGTCATTGTCGACAACAAGCCGGGTGCAGGCACCTTCATCGGCGCGCAAGACGTGGCGCGTGCGCCGGCAGACGGGCATACGCTGCTCTACACCATCGTCATCACGCACACGCAGAACCCGCATCTGTACGCGAAACTGCCCTATGACCCCGTGAAGGACTTCACGCCGCTGGCGCAGATGGTCAAGTCCGCCACGGTGTTGATCGCACCGCCCGATGCGCCTTTCAACAACGTGCAGGAAATGGTGCGCTACGCCAAGGCCAATCCCGGGAAGCTCAACTACGCATCGTTCTCTCAGGGATCGACATCCCACCTGAACGGCGAACTGCTGCAGATGCGCACCGGGACGAAGATGACGCACGTGCCCTACAAAGGCACGGCCGATGCATCGCGCGCGCTGGCGGCGGGCGAGGTACAGCTCTATTTCGACGGCACCGCCACTGCGGTGCAGCTCATCAAGGCGGGCAAGGCCAAGGGGCTGGGCACTGCGACGCCGTCCCGCGTGCCCGTGCTGCCCGACCTGCCCACCATCGCCGAGCAGGGCGTGCAAGGCCTGGACATCGTCGGCTGGCAGGGCATCTTCGGCCCCGGAAACATGGATCCGGCCGTCGCCAGGAAGATCGGCGACCTGCTCGCGAAGATCGGGCGCTCGCCCGAGATGGTCAAGCTCATCGAGACGCAGGGCAACGAGCCTTCGGGCGCTTCCGGCCCCGCCTTTGCCGCCATCGTGAAGAACGACAGCGAGCGCTGGGGCGAGGTCATCAAGGCCGCCAACATCAAACTGGATTGAACGGAGCCATCAGAATGTTCGACACCATCATCCGCGGCGGGACCATCGTCGACGGCAGCGGGCAAGCACGTTTCGCAGGCGACATCGGCATCACCGACGGCCGCATCGCCGAGGTCGGCGGAAAGCTCGGTGCCGGCAAGCGGGAGATCGACGCCGACGGGGCCATCGTCACGCCGGGGTGGGTCGACGTGCATACGCACTACGACGGCCAGGTCACCTGGGACCCGTACCTCAGCCCCTCGACCGACCATGGCGTGACCAGTGTGGTGATGGGCAACTGCGGTGTCGGTTTCGCGCCCGTGCATCCGGACAAGCGCGACTGGCTCATCAGCGTGATGGAGGGGGTCGAGGACATCCCCGGCACTGTGCTGGCCGAAGGAATCGACTGGCAATGGGAGAGCTTTCCCGAGTACCTCGACGCGCTGGAGCGCATGCCGCGCGCGCTCGACGTCGGCGCGCAGATTCCGCATTCGGCGCTGCGCACCTATGTCATGGGCGAGCGCGGCATCACCCATGACGAGGCGACGCCGGCCGACATCCAGGCCATGGTGAAACTGGTGCGCGAGGGCATGCGCGCCGGCGCGCTGGGCTTTTCGACCAGCCGCACCATCATCCACAAGTACCAGGAGCGCAAGTACCCGCCGGGCACCTTCGCCTCGCCCGACGAGATCCTCGGCATTGCCCGCGCGCTCGGGGAAGTGGGCCATGGCGTGTTCCAGATGACGTCGAATCACTACCAGATGGAAATCGAGTTGCCCTGGATGACGCAGCTCGCGCGCGACAACAACCTGCCCGTCGCCTTTGCACTGGTGCAGACGGACCAGACGCCCGACACCTGGAAGCGATTGCTTGCCGCGCTCGACGAGACGCACAAGGAAAACGTGCCGCTCTACGGTGCGGTGGCCGGCCGGCCGGCCGGCATCCTGATGGCGTGGCAGGGCTCGACGCACCCGTTCATGTCGCACCCCTTGTGGCATCTGATCGCACCGCTGCCTTGGGCCGAGAAACTGGCGCGCCTGCGCGATCCGGCGGTGCGCGCGCAACTCACCGACATGGCGGCGCTGATGGGATCGGCGCAATACGATACGCGCACCGCCTACCTGACGCAGAGCTTCCACAAGATGTACGCGCTGGGCGCCGAGCCCGACTACGAGCCGCCGCAGGAGAAGAGCATCGCGTCCATCTCGCAGCGCGATGGTCGTACGCCGCTGGAAGTGGCCTACGACATGCTGATGGATCTCGACGGCAAGGGAATCATCTACTTCCCGAGCTTCAACTACGCCTACAACGACTTGAGCCAGTTGCACACCGAGCTGCAGCATCCTCGCACGATGATGAGCCTGGCCGACGGGGGCGCGCACTGCGGCTACATCTGCGATGTGAGCATGCCGACCTACATGCTCACCCACTGGGCGCGCGACCGCAGCCGCGGCCCGACGCTGCCGCTCGAATTGATGGTGCAGCGTCAGACCAGGGACACTGCGCGCATCTACGGCCTGGAAGACCGGGGCCTGTTGCAGCCCGGCTATCTGGCGGACGTGAACATCATCGATTTCGATCGCCTTCGGATTCCGCCGCCCTACGTCGCCTTCGACCTGCCTGCGGGGGGGCGCCGGCTGGTGCAGACCGCAGAGGGCTACCGCGCGACGCTCAAGGCGGGGGTGACCATCATGGAAAACGGTGCACGCACCGGTGCGCTACCGGGCAAGCTGATGCGCGGGCCCCAGCGACGCGCCTGACGCGCGACGCGGGCGCCGCAGCCGGGCGATCAGCCCCAGCAACTCCGCGAACACCGTATTGCCGGTCGACGCGGCAATGTCGATCATGTGGCTGTGGCTGTAGTAGGGGCTCAAATCGAGCCCGACGCCGACGCCGGCAATGGCGACGCGGCCAAGCTGCTCGTGCCGCGCGACCACGTCGCGCAGATGGTGCTCGAGGTAGTGGGCGTCGTTGGCGAGCTCGGTGGCGCTGTCCATCGGTGAGCCGTCGGAGATCACCAGGAGCAATTTCCCTTCCTCGCTGCGCGCGAGCAGCCGCTGGCATGCCCAGTCGACCGCTTCGCCGTCGATGCCTTCCCGGAACAGATCGGCCTTCAACAGGGCGGCGATGCCGGGTCGTGCGCGGCGCCACGGTGTTTCGGCGCCCTTGAAGACCAGATGGGAGCGTTCGTTGAGCCGGCCCGGATGCGGCGGCCTCCCGCAGCGTTGCCAATCGCGGCGGGCCCGGCCGCCGTTCCATGCGCCGGTGGTGTAGCCGAGGATCTCGCTCGTCACGCCGGCCTGCTCGAGCGCGCGTGCGAACACGTCCACAAGCATCGCGACCGATTCGGCGTACTGCTTCATCGAGCCCGAGCAGTCGATGAGAAAACTGACGGCGCAGTCGGCCACCGGTTCCTGGCGTTCATGGCGGAACAGGCGGCGTTCGGTGGGCGAGGCGATCAGCTGCGCCAGGCGCCGGCCGTCGATGTGTCCTTCCTCCTGCCCGCCGGCCCAGCCGTCGCGCATGGGCTTTGCGAGCAGTGACCGGAGTTCGCGCGCCAACCGCGCCACATTCACGCCCTGGCCGGCGATGCGGCGATCGAGCTGCTCGCGGTGGAGTGCCAAGACTTCCCTGCGGGCCAAGGTGGCGCCTTCATGTTCGCCGTCATAGGCGGTGCTGAACACGCGGTAGGCGCCCGCCGCATCGTCGAGCACCGCACTGCGGCCCGACGCCGGGCTGGTGGCGTGCTCGCTGATCTCCTCGTCCATGTCCTCGACAAGGCTGAAAAGACTGCGCTTGTCGCCGGCCACGGTGGCGCGCGGGTCGGCGTCGTCGTCGCCCGCGTCCTTGACCAGCCCGGCGACCGTGCGGGCGATGTCGCGCGCATGCACGGCGTAGGCTGCCTGATCGTGGCGATCGCGGCGAAGGCCGGCAAGCGCGTGTCCGATCAGCGACGAGAGGCCGAAGCGCGTGGCTTCGATCATGTCCTCGGTGGCTTCCACGACCTGCTGCGCAGTGACGCGCGCACGGCAGATTTGCGCCACCGCGTAGACGAGCAGTCCGCGCGCGGTGTCCGTCGTGCCGGATTGGAGAAAGGCCAGCGACCAACACTCATGCCTGTGCCGCAGGTTGTGCTGCATGCCCGGCATCGCGTCGGGCGCCAGCGCCTCGACGCGGAACTGCTCCAGCATGTCGAAGACGAAGCGCTCGATCGATGCCTCCGGTTTGAGCCGCTCGTGCAGCACCGCATCCGAGTGGAGCAGGCGCAGCGCCAGGCCGTCGGAGACCCCGCGGAAGGAGGCGAAGTCGTCGGTCTCGGACGATGGATGCAGATGCGGCGCGAACCACGGCAGCGCGTTGCGGCCGCGGTGCAAGCGAGGGCCGCGGAAATGCAGCTCGCGCTCGCCGCTCAGTGCCCGCACCACCGCCGCGCACAGTTCGGCGACCTTCTGTTCCCGGCGGATGCGTCGCTGCGGTTCGCTCATGACTGGCGCATCAGGAAACGGAAAGCCGATGCGATTCCTTCAGCTCCAGGTCGAAGCAGCGCTGGAAGTATTCCGCGACCAGGGGGCGCTCGGCCTCGTCGCATTTGTTGACGAAGGACAGCCGGAAGGCGAGCGCCGGATCCTTGAAGATCTCGACGTTCTCCGCCCAGGTGATGACGGTACGCGGCGACATCAAGGTCGAGAGGTCGCCCGCTTCGAAGCCCTTGCGGGTGAGGTCGGCCACCGCCACCATCGAGCGCACCATGGCGCCGCCGGCGTCATCGGCGAGCGAAGGGACCCGCGCCTGCACGATCGCCACTTCTTCGTCGGCGGCCAGGTAGTCCAGCGAGGCGACGATGTTCCAGCGATCGATCTGCGCATGGTTCAGGCGCTGGGCGCCGTGATACAGCCCGTTCAGGTTGCCCAGGCCCACCGTGTTGGCAGTGGCGAACAGGCGGAAGAAGGCGTGGGGCCGCAACACGCGGTTCTGGTCCATCAGCGTGAACTGGCCGTCGCGCTCGAGGATGCGCTGGATCACGAACATCACGTCGGGCCGCCCCGCGTCGTACTCGTCGAAGATCAATGCCACCGGCCGCTGCAGCGCCCACGGCACGATCCCTTCCTGGAACTCGGTCACCTGCTGGCCGTCCCGCAGCACGACCGCATCCTTGCCGACCAGGTCGAGCCGGCTGATGTGGCCGTCGAGGTTGAGGCGAACGCAAGGCCAGTTCAGCCGCGCGGCCACCTGTTCGATGTGCGTCGACTTGCCGGTGCCGTGGAGCCCCTGCACCATCACGCGCCGATCGCGCATGAAGCCGGCGAGGATCGCGAGCGTGACGTCGGGGTTGAACCGATAGACGCTGTCGATCTCGGGCACGTGCTCGTCGCGTTCGCTGAAAGCGGGCACTTTCATGTTGCTGTCGATGCCGAAGGTCTCGCGCACGCTCAGCAGGCGTTGGGGTCGGAGGGCGGTGATGTCGGTCACGGGGTGGTCTCGTGGTGATGTCGTCGGTGTGTCGACGGCGACTAGGCGTGTGCCTGACTTTCAGGGTAGGCGTCGGCGGCGATGCGGCTCAGCGCCTTGGCTGCCCGCTGCAGCGCAGGCATCAGCGCCTTCGCCTTGGACAAGTCCAGCCGCATCACGGGCGCCTGCACGGCGACGCACAGGTTCGACGGACCGCTGCCGCCGGGAACCAGCGCAGCGATGCACAGCAGGCCGGGCAAGAACTCCTCGTTGTCGATGGCGAAACCGTCCTTGCGCACCTTGGCGATCTCGCGCTCGATCTGCGCCAGTTCCGTCAGCGTCTTGGGTGTGTAGGCGTCGAGCTGCGCGTTGGCAAGAAGGCGGCGGCGCTTTGCTGCGTCCATCTGCGCCAGGAAGATCTTCCCGCTGGCCGAGCAGTGCACCGGCACGCGCGAGCCAGGGTGCAGGTAGAAGCGCAAGGGCGCCGCCGTCTCGACGCGGTCGAGGTACACCACCTCGCTGCCGGAAAGGGCGGTGATGTTGCAGCTCTCGCCCACCTCTTCGACCAGGTGGCGCAGCACGGCGTGCCGCGCGCCATGCAGGCTGTCGTTGAGCAACAGGTTCTCGGCCAGCCGCCGCAGCCGCGTGCCCATGACGTAGTAGTGGCGCCCGGCCACCTCGCGCTGCAGCAGGCCGCCGGCTTCCAGCTGCTGGAGCATCCGGTGAAGTGTCGGCTTGGGCAGCCCGGTCTGGGCGACGAGGCCCTGTAGCGAATAAGGCTGGTCTTTCGCGGCGATCGTTTCAAGCAGCGCGAACAGTCGCATGGCAGGTGTGTCGGCCCCCGTGTCGGCCGGGGTGGTGGGCGCGCCCGCGTCCGAAATATTGACGATGTTCATGGTTCGCGATCATAGTCAGTTTAGAAAAAACAGTACGCGGCGTTCCGATTTTTGAAAAATGTTTGACGCGAGCGCTGCGCCGTCCTATATTCGCCGCCACAGTAATCGGAACAGAGTGTTCCGATTTGTGAAACCGGTCGATGCCCGACCTTCGAAGGAAGCAAGACACATGACGAAACAAGCCCCCGCCGATGCACGCTCCGTTGTCAGCGGCGTACAGAAGATGACCCCGTCCGAAGCCTTCGTCGAGACGATGGTCGCGCAGGGTGTGACCGACATGTTCGGCATCATGGGCTCGGCCTTCATGGACGCCATGGATATCTTCGCGCCCGCGGGCATCCGCCTGATCCCGGTGGTGCACGAGCAGGGGGGCGCGCACATGGCCGACGGCTATGCGCGCGTGTCGGGCCGCCATGGCGTGGTGATCGGCCAGAACGGCCCGGGCATCAGCAACTGCGTGACGGCCGTGGCCGCCGCTTACTGGGCGCACAGCCCGGTCGTGATGATCACGCCCGAGACCGGCACCATGGGCATGGGCCTCGGCGGCTTCCAGGAAGCCAACCAGCTCCCGATGTTCCAGGAGTTCACCAAGTACCAGGGTCATGTGGTGAATCCCAAGCGGATGGCCGAGTTCACCGCGCGCTGTTTCGACCGCGCCATTTCCGAGATGGGCCCGACACAGCTCAACATTCCGCGTGACTACTTCTACGGCGAAATCCAGTGCGAGATTCCGAAGCCGATGAGAGTCGAGCGCAGCGCGGGCGGCGAAAACAGCCTGAAGGCCGCGGCCGAGCTGCTGACGTCGGCCAAGTTTCCGGTCATCCTCTCGGGCGGTGGCGTGGTGATGGGCGACGCGGTGGAGGAGTGCAAGGCCCTGGCCGAGCGCCTGGGTTCGCCGGTGGCCAACGGCTACCTGCGCAACGACTCGTTCCCCGCCAGCCACCCGTTGTGGGCGGGCCCGCTGGGGTACCAGGGCTCGAAGGCGGCGATGAAGCTCATCGCCCAGGCCGACGTGGTGATCGCGCTCGGTTCGCGCATGGGCCCCTTCGGCACCTTGCCGCAGCACGGCATGGACTACTGGCCCAAAGACGCGAAGATCATCCAGGTGGAGGCGGACCACACCAACCTCGGCCTGGTGAAGAAGATCACCGTCGGCATCCACGGCGATGCCAAGGCCACGGCCAAGGCACTGCTCGCGCTGATCAAGGAAAGGACGCTCGCCTGCGATGCGACGAAGGCCGAACGGGCCGCGACGATCAAGGCCGAGAAGGACGCCTGGGAAAAGGAGTTGGACGAGTGGACCCACGAGCGCGACCCGTACAGCCTGGACGTCATCGAGGAAGCCAAGGGCGAGAAGACGCCCACCGGCGGCACCTACCTGCATCCGCGCCAGGTCCTGCGCGAACTCGAGAAGGCCATGCCACCGCGTGTCATGGTCTCCACCGACATCGGCAATATCAATGCGGTGGCCAACAGCTACCTGCGCTTCGAGGAGCCGCGCAGCTTCTTCGCGCCGATGAGCTTCGGCAACTGCGGCTATTCGCTGCCGACCATGATTGGCGCCAAGTGCGCCGCACCCGATCGCCCGGCGGTGGCCTACGCCGGCGACGGTGCCTGGGGCATGAGCATGGTGGAAATCATGACGGCGGTACGCCACGACATCCCGGTGACGGCCGTGGTCTTCCACAATCGCCAATGGGGCGCCGAGAAGAAGAACCAGGTCGACTTCTACAACCGTCGCTTCATCGCGGGCGAACTGGAGAGCGAGAGCTTCGCCGGCATCGCCAGGTCGATGGGGGCCGAAGGCATCGTGGTCGACAAGCTGGAGGACGTGGGTCCCGCCCTCAAGAAGGCCATCGACATGCAGATGAACGAAGGCAAGACCTGCGTCATCGAGATCATGTGCACGCGCGAGCTGGGCGACCCGTTCCGCCGCGATGCGCTGGCCAAGCCGGTGCGCTTCCTCGACAAGTACAAGGACTACGTCTGAGCCCGCGCTGACGGTCATCGCACCATGACTTCAGCGCTTCTCGCGACTACCGAGACCGGCGCCACCACGATGCACCCCCGACTCGACGAGCTGATTCGTCGGGCGCGGGTGTGCGCGGCCGCAGCGCCCCAGCGCATCGCGCTGGTCTACCCGTGCGATGGCGCGGCCATCGACGCGGCGGCGCGGATCGCCGACGAGGCGCTTGCCGTGCCGGTGCTGGTCGGCCCGCGCGACGGTATCGTCGAAGCGGCGCAGGCGGCGGGCATCGATATCGCTCGCTTCGAGATCGTGGAGAGCGGCTGGCATCAGGCGGATGCCGCGCGCCGCGCCACGGCGTTGGCCCGCGAAGGTGGGGTGAGCGTGCTGATGAAGGGATCGCTTCACACCGACGAACTGATGTCCGCGGTGGTCCACGCAGAGACCGGCCTGCGCGGCGCGCGCCGCATCAGCCACGTGTTCCTGTTCGACCTGCCGCGCTACCCCAAGCTGCTCGGCCTGGCCGATTGCGTCGTCAACATCGCACCCGATCTCAAGACCAAGCGGGACATCCTCGGCAACGCGGTCGAGCTGCTGCAGTCGCTGGGCGTCGCGCAGCCCAAGGTCGGGATCCTGGCCGCGGTGGAGTCCATCAATCCGGCGATCCCGGCGACGCTCGATGCCAAGGCCCTGGTCGACATGGCCGCGCGGGGCGACTGGCCCGGCGCCCTGGTGGAAGGGCCTTTCGGCTTCGATAACGCGATCTCGGCCGAGGCGGCACGCATCAAGAAGATGGCCTCCCAGGTCAGCGGCGATGCGGACCTGCTGGTCGTCCCCGACCTGAACGCCGGCAACATGCTCTACAAGAGCTTCAACTACATCGGCGGTGGCGAATGCGCCGGCGTGGTGCTGGGCGCGCGCGTGCCGATCGTCCTGACATCGCGTTCGGACTCGTTGCTGGCGCGTATCGCATCGGTGGCACTCGCCGTGCTCGCGGCACCGCGCTGGGCGTCCCATCCGAAGTGAGGGCCATCGGCTCCTTCGGCCGGGCGCCGGAGAGCGGTAGGCGGTAGGCGGTAGGCGGACAGAGTATATTCAGGCCGAGTTTTCCCGGCTTTCGCGGCTGCCCCCGCGCACGAACGATGCCCGTCATCCCACTGACCCGCCAACCGGCCGACGACGACGCCAGCACGCGTGCGGACACCCTGGCCGACCAGGCCTATCGCCGTCTCCAGCATGCGCTCATGACCGGCGGGCTGCTGCCCGAGCAGGTGCTGACGGTGCGCGGCCTGGCCGACGAATACGGCGTCAGCCTGACGCCGGTGCGCGAGGCGATTCAACGGCTGGTCGCCGAGGGGGCGCTGACGATCGAGAACGCACGGACCATTCGTGTCCCGCGGCTCGATGTCGAGACCTACCGCGAGATCCTGAAGATCCGTCTCGAACTCGAACCGATGGCGGCGCGGACGGCTGCGGCGCGCATGGACAATGTCGAGATGGACCGGCTGGACCGGGTGGTGGCGGCGCATCTGGCGGCGATCCATGCCGGAAAGGCGCATGAGACGCTGTCCGCCAACACCGATTTTCATCTGTCGATATATCGTGCCTCTCAAGAGCGCGTGCTGGTGGGCATCATCGAGAGTCTGTTGCTCCGCGTGGGCCCGACGTTGAATCTGCTGTTCCCGCAGTACTGTGGCGGCCTGACGGGCCACGAGGCGCATTTGCGGGCCATCGACGCCCTGAGGCGGCGCGACGGCGATGCGCTGGCAGAAGCCATTCGCGAGGACCTCACCGAGGGCGCGAAGTTCCTGATCCGGCTCCTGAAGCCTTGAGCTCCGCCGCCAGGGCGGCGAAGTAATCCGGCGGGACCCGCAAAAACCCTGGTAAGAATATATTCAATCGGCCTTATTCTTCGCGCAAGCCCGGAGTCGGTCTCCGTTCTTCGTTTCCCGTCCTTTGCGCGAGGTCCCAATGAAGCTCAATTTGTCCCGCCGTGATTTCGGTCTGACTGCGGCCCACATGATGGTCGGCTCGATGGCTGGAGGGGCGTTGATGGCGGCCGGACCCGTTTTCGGCCAAGCGCAGCGGACGGTGAACCTGGGCACTTTCGGCAGCATCGACGCGCAGAACTACATCCGCGCCAAGGGCCTCGCGGCGAAGACCTTCGGCCCTGGCACGAAGGTGGAGTTCGTCACCGTGCGCGCGGGTTCCGAGGTCATCTCGGCAATGGCGGGCAACAGCCTCGACATGTGCAACCTCGGCTCCAGCCCGATGGTCGTGGGGTACGCCAACGGCGTGCAGGCGTCACTGGTCTACATCTACAAGAACATCATCGACAGCGAGGCGCTGGTGGTGCAGAACAGCGCCAACATCAAGAAGATGGCCGACCTGAAGGGCAAGCGCGTCGGGCTGCCGTTCAATACATCGGTGCACTTCGCGGCACTCGCCGCGTTCAAGACGGCCGGGCTCGGCGTGAACGATGTGCACCTGATCAACATGCGCGCAGACACCATCGCCTCGGCGTGGACGCGCCGCGAGATCGATGCGAGCTATATCTGGGTGCCGGTGATTCCCCGGCTACTGGAAGACGGCGGCACCGTGCTCTTCAAGACCGGGGACCTGAACGCCGCTGCGGGTCTGGTGATGTTCGATGCCTTCCTGGTGCGTGACGAGTTCAAGAAGAAGAACCCCGACCTGGTGCTCGCCTTCTTGAAGGATTTCGAGCAGATCGCGGCGACGTTCAAGCAGAACCCGAAGGAAGTGGTCGACACGATGACCAAGTTCCTCGGGGTCGACGAGGCGGCCGTGATGCGCTCGCTCAATACCTTCTATCCGGTCACGGCCAAGGAGCAGCTGACCAGCCAATGGCTCGGCAAGCCCGGCGAGAAGAACTCGGCGGTCGTCAAGACGCTACAGGTCCAGGCCCAGTTCCTGAACGAAACGGGGCAGATCAATGCGCTGCCGAAGGACATGAACGGGCTGATCGACAGCAGCTTCGTCGCCCAGCTCGCCTGATGGCGCAGCATCATCTCGCCGACGGCGGCGCCTCCGTGGGCCGGCCAGGGGTCAAGGCGCGCTTCGACAACGTGACCAAGCGGTTCGGCACCGGCCCGGATGCGGTGCAAGCCCTGGAGCCGATCGACCTCGACATCGCCGAGAACGCCTTCTGCTGCCTGGTCGGGCCCTCGGGCTGCGGCAAGAGCACCTTGCTGAACATCCTGGCCGGCTTCGAGACGCCCACGACCGGCCGTGCCCTGATGGACGGCGTGCCGGTGCGCGGACCCGATCCGCGCCGGGGTGTCGTCTTCCAGCAAGGCGCGCTTTTCACCTGGATGAACGTGCGCGACAACATTGCCTTCGGTCCGTTGGCCACCGGCAGGTCGTCGGCGGAGGCTGGGCGCATCGCGGACCGCTACCTCGAGATGGTGGGTCTCTCGGCGTTCGGAGGGCGCTACCCCTACGAACTCTCCGGTGGCATGCAGCAGCGCGTGGGCATCGCGCGTGCGCTGGCCAACGACCCCGAGATCCTGCTCATGGACGAGCCTTTTGCCGCACTCGATGCGCAGACGCGCGAGCTGCTGCAGGAGGAGATCAAGCGCATCTGGCAGAGCACGCGCAAGACCGTGCTGTGGATCACGCACAGCATCGAGGAAGCCTTGTTCCTGGCGACCGACATCGTCGTGATGTCGGCGCGGCCGGGCCGCATCAAGGCCAGGCTGTCGCCGCAGTTCGCCCTGAGCGAAGACCCGGCGGTGGTGGCGAGCGTGGAGTTCGCGCGCATGAAGGCCGAGATCTTCGCGTTGCTGCGCGAGGAGTCGCTCGCGGCCCAACGCCAGGAGGTCGAGCGATGAGCGGCAATGCGCGCTCCGTGCGGTCGCGAAGGTCCCTGTGGATCAACCTCGCATCCTTTGTCGGCCTGCTTGTGCTCTGGGTCCTGGTGACCACGCCGGTCGCCGGCAAGCCGCTGGTCGCACCGCTGTTCCTGCCGTCACCCGGTTCGGTGTGGGACACGTTCCTGATGCTGGTGAAGAACGGCTACCAGGGCAAGAGCCTGTGGTTTCACCTGGGCATCAGCCTGTTCCGCTTCGGCGTTGCCTTCGCGGTATCGGTGCTGGTCGCGGTGCCGCTCGGCCTGTGGATGGGCATGAACGAAACGGTGAAGGCGGTGCTGGACCCGCCCATCGAAATCAGCCGTCCGATGCCCAAGCTCGCGCTGCTGCCGTTGCTCATCATCTGGTTCGGCATCGGCGAATTGGCCAAGGTGGTGATCATCGTGCTGGCGTTGTTCCCGATCCTGTCGATCAGCGCGATGCAGGCGGTGCGCGGGGTGGGGCGCCGCAAGATCCAGGCGGCCATGGCGCTCGGCGCGTCGCGCAGCATGATCTTCCGGCGCGTCATCTTCCCGGCCAGCCTGCCGGGCATCTTCACCAGCGTCCGTGTGTGCATCGGGCTGGGTGTGACGATGCTCGTCGGCGCCGAGATGATCGCCACCAGTGCGGGCATTGCCTACATGGCGATGTCGGCGTCGGACTTCCTGCTGACCAACGTCGTGCTCGTCGGCGCACTCGTCATGGCCGTGCTCGGCTACATGCTCGACCTGTGCGCGCGTGCTCTTGAAAACCGCATCGTCCATTGGGGCGGCAAGGAAGGCTGAAGATGACCACATTGCCCAAGGAAGGCGTCGCCTGGCCGGCGCTGAAGGCGCAGCTGCAGGAGGCCGGCAAGGCCGACGTCGATTGGCGTGGCGGCCGCGTGCCGATGTTCATCCACTACGCGGGCGATGACGTGCTCGAAGTGGCCAAGCAGGCGTACCTGATGTACTTCTCGGAGAACGGCCTCGGCCTGCGCGCCTTCGCCAGTCTGGAGCGCTTCGAGAGCGAAGTCGTTGCGATGGGCCTGGGCCTGCTGCACGGCGGCCCGCTGGCGCGTGGTGCGATGACGACCGGGGGCACCGAGAGCATCTTTCTGGCCGTGAAGGCGGCGCGCGACCAGGCGCGACGGCAGAACCCGTCGATGGGCACGCCGCAACTCGTGATGGCGACCAGCGCACATCCGGCGTTCGACAAGGCGGCGCACTTCATGGGGTTGACGCCCATCCGCACACCGCTGCGTGCCGACTTCACGGCCGACCCGGAGGCGATCGGCGCCGCGATCACCTCGGACACGGTGATGGTCGTCGGCTCCGCGCCGGCCTTTCCGCATGGCGTGGTCGATCCGATCGGCGAGATCGCGGCGGCGGCCAGCGCACGCGATGTGTGGATGCACGTCGACGCCTGCGTCGGGGGCTACTTCGCGCCCTTCGCGCAGAAACTGGGCGTGCAGTTGCCCGACTGGGATTTCCGGGTGCCGGGCGTGACGTCGATATCGGCCGATCTGCACAAGTATGGCTATACGGCGAAGGGCGCCTCGACCCTGTTCTTCCGCGATGCCGACCGCTTTGCCGGCATGGGGTGGTACTTCGACCAGTGGCCGCGCGGCCAGTACTTCACCAATACGCTGGTCGGCACGCGCGCTGGCGGTGCCATTGCCGCCGCGTGGGCCGTCATGAACTACCTCGGCGAAGCCGGCTACTGCCGCATCGCCGAGCGCGTACTCGCCACGCGGCGCGCGCTGCAGGAAGGCGTGGCTGAAATGGGCCTTGCGACCTTCGGCAATCCGCAGTTGTCCATCCTCGCATACGGATCGCCGGAACACGACATGGCAGCGATCGGTTCGGGACTCGCGCGGCGGGGCTGGGTCGCCGGCCATGTCACGGAGCCGCCCGGGCTGCACCACATGCTCAATCTCACGCACGAGCCGGTGGTGGGCCAGTACCTCGACGACCTCGCGGCAGCGATGGCGGACGCACCGAAGGAGAAACGGGGTCCGGTGGTGGCGAGGTACTGAGCGGCCGGGCTTTCGAGTCGGCGCAGAGCCGGGGATGGGCCGCCCGGACGCCGTGCGCGGGATCGAAGGGCGCCTGCTCAGGCGAGGTTCGCGGCCCGTCTGCCGGTGCTCTTGCGAACGACCAGCGAGACATCGAGGTGCCTGCCCGGCACGCTCGGCTCTCCCCGCAGGCGCGCGATCAGGTTTTCACCTGCCTGCTCCCCTATCTCCCGTATCGGCAGCCGCACGGTGGTCAAGGGCGGATGGAGGTAGGGACTGAAGTCGTTGTCGTTGAAGCTCGCGACCGAAAGCGATCCAGGGACTGAAATGCCCGCGTGGTCCAGTGCCGAGAGGGCGCCGGCAGCCAGGTAGTCGTTGCCGCAGACGACGGCCGAGACCGCCTGCCTGCCTTTCAGCGTCGAGATGATCCTGGTCATTGCCAGCGCTCCGAATTCGAATCCGTACTCGGTTTCGATCATGGCCTCCTTGCAGAGCGTCATGCCATGTCTTGCGATGGCCATGGCGACGCCGCTGACGCGGCGCTGGGCACGCTGGTTGCCAACGGTCGATCCTCCGATGAAACCGATGCGGCGGTGCCCCAGCCCAGCAAGGTGGTCCACAAGAAGACCGGCCGCAGTGTGCTCGTCGAACCCGATGGCGTTCTCGTCGATGTCAGGCGGTGCCCACATGACCACGTAGGGCGTGCGCGAAGAAGTGAGCATCGGGAGCGCATGCACCAATTGTTCCTCGCCCAGCAGCGCCACGCCATCGACACCGCGTTCGAGCAGGGTCCGCAGGATGGCTGGTTCCTTGCTGCGATTGTGTTCGGGTGCGGAGAGCAGGAGGGTGTAGCCGTGCGCCGCCAGCCTCGATTCGAGCGCCTGAACCATTGTCGGGAACGACGACCCCCCGAAGCGGGGAACGATGGCGCCGATTGTCATCGTCCTCTTCATCGCAAGCGCCCGAGCAGCCCCGTTCGCCAGGTAGCCGAGGCGATCCACTGCCGCGAGGACGCGCGTGCGGGTTTCGGCGCTGATCATTTCGGGCTTCGACAGCACGCGAGAAACGGTGCCCGTGGACACGCCGGCCAGCGCTGCCACGTCGGCCAGCGACGCGCTGCGCGTCAGTACCGGGGAAATCTCGGGCTCGGGCGAAGGCTTGGAAATGGTTCGGGGCATCGTGCAAAGCGGAAGGCGGCGATCGACTCGTCCCGGTCATCGTAGCGCAGCCGCAAACGCGTGCATATCGTTCGGGATTGCCCTGGCGCGTGTCATCGAAGAACCCGCTGAAAATCCCTATTGCAATCGCTTGCATCGTTGGAGCGATATCTGTTTCTTCGGCAGTGCCCGTCACTGGGACTCGGTGCATTTCTTGGACACCTTGATCCGAGTGCCAGTCATGTCCCTGCCTCGGACTACCGGCTCGTCAAATCACTGGAGAATCCATGAAACCTGTCGCCATCATCGTGGGCGGATCGAGCAACATCGGCTGGGCATGCACTCGCCGGTTCAGTGAAACCCATCGCGTCCTGGTGGCCGACATACGACCGCCGACCGAGTCCCTGCCCGATGGGGCCAGCTTCTTCCAGATGGACATCACCGACCAGCGGGATTGCAGAGCGTTGATGCAGAACGCGGGTTCGCTGGGTGACGTCGCAGCGGTCGTTCATTCGGCGGCCATCACTGCGCAAGCCAAGCCGATCGAGCAGATCGGCCTCGACGAGTGGCGTCGCCTGCTCGAAGTGAACCTTACCGGCGCATTCCTGGTGGCCCAGGCGGCCATCCCCGTGCTGCGTGCCGGCCGTGGCGCCATGGTGCTGATCTCGTCGCGCGCAGCCCGCACGGGATACGCTGCCCTGACGGCATCGCCCCAGGGGACCAAGCCTCACTATTGCGCTTCGAAGGCGGGCGTGCTGTCGCTGGTGAAATCCCTCGCGATCGAGCTTGCAGCCGACGGCGTCCGCGTGAATGCGGTGGTGCCCGGTGCGATCGAGGGCGCCATGATCCCGCGCGAGCGATGGGCCGAGCTTGCCGCTCGCATTCCATTGGCACGTCTTGGCCAACCGGCCGAAGTTGCAGATGCCGCCTTCTACCTCTGCTCGCGAGATGCCCGGTACGTGACGGGTCACGCGCTCGACGTCAACGGTGGCACATGGATGAACTAGGGCCTGTTCACCCCGACTCGGCGTTGCGCTCCCCCACGCGGCGCGCCTCGGCGGCCCTGCGGCGAGGTCAGGCGTAGTCGAGCGGCAGCGCCGTCGTGTACTTGATCTGCTCCATGGCAAAGCTCGAACTCACGTCGGACAACTCGATCTCGCGAATCATGCGCTTGTAGACCGCGTCATAGGCCGCGATGTCCGGCACCACCACCCGCAGCAGGTAGTCGGTGTCGCCGCTCATTCGGTAGAACTCGACGATCTGAGGAATGGCCGCCACCACGCTGCTGAAGCGCTTCAACCATTTTTCGTTGTGCTGGCTCGTGCGGATGGCGACGAACACCGTCACGCCCACGTTGAGCTTGCCGGGGTCGAGCAACGCCACGCGCTGGCGGATGTAGCCCTCGCGCTCCAGCCGCTGGATGCGCCGCCAGCAGGGCGTGGCCGACAGGCTCACCTGCTCGCTGATCTGCTGCAGCGAGGCGCTTGCATCGACCTGCAGTACGTCCAGGATGGCCTTGTCGATCTTGTCCATTGGGGTACCCAAATCCAATATTCTGAGGCGGATGAGTAATATTTTGCTGACATTCGGACAGAGAAGGCAAATTTCGGCGAGAGAAGTTGGACTGTTCTTGCCGACTGGATGCACCCGCGGTTCGCGCGCATGGAATCGTGCATCGCGCGCACCGCCCGCCGCACCCATTTCAGGCGTACGCCGCCGCGCGCGCAAGAACTGCCCGCTGCACTTCCGTTCGGACCGAGGGAATTTTTTGGCGCGTAGCGGTCGCGGCGGGGCAAACGTTGTTCGCGCACAATCGGCATCCCGCGCTTGATTGGAATAATTTTCCTGGCTATATGGATATAGCGCAAAGTTATATTTATTAAAGTCCGATCATTCGCTCATAACTTACTACGTGGCATAGACATTGCCTTTGCAAGGCATCCCTTCTCTTTTGCTGAGAACCGCATGACCTGTTCATTTCTCCCATGACCACGTCCTCTCTTTCCGACCGCCAGGCCGCACTCGGCGGACTGGCCGCGCTCGAGCGGCAGCTGGCCAAGGACCTCGAATGCCTGGGCTGGCCGGCACGTGACTGGATGCCGCCGCAAGCGGCGGAAGACGGCGTGTCCGTGCTCGACGTCGCCATCATCGGCGCGGGCCAGGCCGGCCTGGCCGCGGCGGCTGCGCTGGCGCAGCAGGGCATCCGAGCGGTGGTCTTCGACCGCGCGCCGCGCGACTTCGAAGGTCCCTGGGCGAGCACTGCGCGCATGGAGACGCTGCGCTCGCCCAAGGAGCTCACCGGCCCGGCGCTCGGCCTGCCGGCACTGACCTTCCGTGCCTGGTTCGAGGCGCAGTTCGGCGCCGATGCCTGGAGCCGGCTCGACAAGATCCCGCGCCTGCAATGGATGGACTATCTGCGCTGGTACCGCCGCGTGATGTCGGTCGACGTGCGCAACGACACCGCCATCGCCGCCATTGCACCGCGTGCCGACGGCAAGGTGCTGCTCGAACTGCACACGCCGGGTGGCACGTCGCGCGCGCTGGCGCGCCGCGTGGTGCTGGCGACCGGCCGCGACGGGCTTGGCGGCCCCGCCATTCCGGCCTTCGCGCAGACGCTCGACCGCGCGCGCTGGGCCCACTCCTCCGACGTGATGGACTACGGTCGCCTCGAAGGACTGCGCGTGGGCGTGGTCGGCGCCGGCTCTTCGGCCATGGACAGCGCGGCGACGGCGCTGGAAGCGGGCGCAAGGAGCGTCGACCTGCTGATCCGGCGCGACGACCTGCCGCGCATCAACAAGTCCAAGGGCGCCGGCGTGCCGGGCCTGACGCAAGGCCACTTCGACCTGCCCGACGAATTGAAATGGCGCCTGCGCCACTACATCAACGCATCGAACGTGCCGCCGCCGCA
This sequence comes from Variovorax sp. M-6, assembly GCF_052114385.1. Taxonomy (NCBI): domain Bacteria; kingdom Pseudomonadati; phylum Pseudomonadota; class Betaproteobacteria; order Burkholderiales; family Comamonadaceae; genus Variovorax; species Variovorax sp. M-6. The sequence continues at coordinate 138,898 of NZ_JBFREQ010000007.1, forward strand.
CGGCAGCACGCTGCGCGTGTCGCGACACGCGAACGCACGCTTCAACTTCGGCTGCCCGATCCTGTCGGTCGAGCCTGACGGACCGGCGCTGCGAGTGAGCACGCCGAAGGGCGAGTTCGTCCTCGACTTCCTCGTGGTGTCGACCGGCTTTCGCATCGACTGGAGCGTGCGCCCCGAGTACGCGGCCATCGCGCCGCACGTACGTGCCTGGAAGGACCGCTTCACCCACGCGCCCGGCCAGGGCGACCAGGAACTGGCCGACTCGCCCGACCTCGGCCCGGTCTTCGAGCTGCAGGAAAAGACCCCGGGCGCCTGCCCAGGCCTGGACCGCATCCATTGCTTCTGCTATCCGGCCGTGCTCTCGCACGGCGCGGTCTCCGGCGACATCCCGGCCATCAGCGACGGCGCACGACGCCTGGCGAACGGCATCGCGAGCCTGTTCTACCGTGAAGACTTCGAGCACCACTTCGCGCGGCTCGAGGCCTACGACGATCCGGAACTCCTCGGCAACGAGTGGGTGCCTGCCTGAGCGCGCGCGTTTCTCTTTCTTCGACGATCAACCCTCCAAGACCACACATGACAATCTCTCTCCCCGTCGACGTGATCGACCACGCGGTGCCGCTCGCGCCATCGCAGACCACGCACGCCGTGCGCCACCAACGCGCCAAGGTGGTGGCCGCCACGCAGGCGAGCTACGAAGGCATGTTCACGCCCGAGGTCGAAGGCATCTCGGTCGTCGAGCGCCTGCTGACCGCCTTTCACGCCTGCCGCCTGTCGAAGTCGGCCAGCCTGAGCGCGCACTACCGCGAACGCCTGGTCGCCGAGAAGGCCGACCCGGCGCTGATCGACGCCGTCGATGCCGGCCGCACCGCCGGGCTCGGCGACGCGCGCATCGAAACCATCCTCGGCTTCACCACCAAGCTGATCGAGCGCCCGATCGAGGGCGATCGCGAGGCGGTGCAGGCGCTGGTCCGCGCCGGCCTGAGCACGCCGGCGATCGTCGCGCTGGCGCAGCTCGTCGCCTTCCTCTCGTACCAGGTGCGCGTGGTCGCGGGCCTGCGCGCCATGGCGGCCGCGGAGGGCGTGCAATGAGCGGCGTCATCCAGATCAACGGCTTCACCAACGAAGTGCTCGACTGGGCCTCCTGGCTCGACACCGTGCAGCTCGAAAGCGCCACGCCCGAGCAGATCGCCGCCCTCGACGAGATGAGCCCGACGGCCAAGCAGTCGGCCTACTTCCTGCTGCTGGCGCATCAGCCGGAAATCCTGCTGCAGCGCTCCATCGCCTTCAACGCGATCATGTTCGCGCCCGGCGGCATGCCGCGTGCCGAGCGCGAGCTTGGCGCCACGGTCGAGTCGCGCATCAACGGCTGCGTGTACTGCACCTCGGTCCATGCGCAGCGCTTCGAGCAACTGGCCAAGCGCAGCGACGTGATCGAACAGGTCTTCGAGGACCCGGCCACCGCCGGCACCAGCGCGCGCGAGAAGGCCATCGTCCAGTTCTCGGCCGAACTCACGCTGCGGCCCGACGCGCTGTCGGCCGAGCATGTGCAGGCGCTCAAGGCCGTGGGCCTGAGCGACCTGGAAGTGCTCGACCTGGTCCATTCGGTGGCGCTCTTCGCCTGGGCCAACCGCCTGATGCTGAACCTCGGCGAGCCGATCTTTCCGGCGCCTGCCGAAGCGTCCGCCGAATGACGGATCGTTCACCTTCTCATCTCCCGTTCTTCCTCTTTCCAGGAGCTTCCATGAAATCCATCCTCCGCACCGCGACGCCCGCCCTGCTGGCCGCGGGCCTCGCCCTGGCGGCGTCGGCTGCTTTCGCGCAGAACAAGATCGTGATCGGCTACCAGCTGCCGCTGTCGGGCGAGAACTCGCAGTACGGCACGCTGTTCAAGAACTCGGCCAACCTCGCGCTGGAAGACTTCAACAAGGCCGGCAAGCTCAAGGGCGGCACGGTCGAGATCCGCTTCGAGGACAGCAAGAGCGACGCCAAGGAAGGCGTGAACATCGCGAAGAAGTTCGCCGACGACGCGGCCGTCGTGGGCGTGCTGGGTGACTTCAACTCCACCGTGTCGATGGCCGCCGGCCAGGTCTATGCGCAGCAGAAGCTGCCGCAGCTGTCGCAGACCGCGTCGCACCCCGACTTCCTGAAGATCAGCGACTGGCAGTTCCGCAACATCACGACGATGGACATCGAGTCGCCCTTCATCGCCAAGTGGCTGGCCGAGAACGGCCTGAAGAAGTACGCGGTCGTCGCCATCCAGAACGACTGGGGCCTGAGCGCCGTGAAGGCCTTCACCGAAGCCGCCAAGGCCTCGGGCACGCAGATCACGAGCACCGAGTTCTTCAATCCGGGCAACCGCGACTTCCGCTCGATCATCACCAAGCAAAGCCGCGACAAGCCCGATGCGATCGTGATGTTCATGTTCTACGAGGAAGGCGCCTCGTTCCTGCAGCAGCGCACGCAGCTGGGCGTCAAGACGCCGATCTACGGCGCCTCGTCGATGTACGCGCCCAAGCTCATCGAGCTGGCCGGACCGAGCGCGGACGGCGTGAAGTTCCCGACCACCTTCGTGGCGAGCAACCCCGCGCCGAAGGTCAAGGCATTCGTCGACGACTACAAGAAGCACTACAGCGCCGAGCCCAGCATGTTCGCGGCGCAGGCCTTCGATGCCACCAACATCATGCTCGAGGCGATCGTCGCGGCAGGCCCGAACCCGACGCGCCAGAAGGTGCGCGACGCGCTCGCCGCCACCAAGGGCTTCCCGGGCGTGACCGGCGACACCACCTTCGACCCGAAGACGCGCGAACCGTCCAAGGGCCTGACCCGCATGGAAGTCCGCTCGGGCGCCTTCACCGTCGTCGCCAAGTAGGGCCGTCGGCCGTACGCGGAGGGCGGGGCCGATCCCTGCGCCGCGCACTTCAAGGAAGAATATGTTCGATGCAATTCTGGTGCAGCAGCTCGCGAACGGGCTGAGCCTCGGGCTCGTCTATGCACTGATGGCGATCGGCTTCACGCTGATCTTCGGCGTGCTCAACGTCGTCAACTTCGCGCACGGCGAGATCTACATGCTCGGCGCCTACGCCGGCCTGCTGTTCATCACCAGCACGGCGCCGCCGCTGTTCGCGGTGTTGCTGTTCGTGCTGGCCGTGGGCGCGGCGCTGGGCTTCAGCCTGGAGCGCATCGCCTTCCGGCCGTTCCGCCGCTTCCGGGACGAGGCGTCGCTGAAGTCGAAGGCGATCCGCGAGGCGACGCTGCTGTCGTCGCTGGCGCTGTCGATCGTCATCCGCGAGCTGGTCGAGAAGTTCTTCGGGGCGAGCATGCAGACCATTCCGCAGGCGTACCTGCTGATGACGCCGATCGAGATCGGTCCGATCTCCTTCTCGAGCGGCCAGTTCGTGATCTTCGGACTGTCGATCGTCATGCTGGCGGGCCTGTACTTCCTGCTGTTCCGCACCCGCATCGGGCTCTCGATCCGGGCCGTGGCCAACAATCCGATGGGCGCGATGTACGTCGGCCTCAACACCGAGCGCACCATCGTCGCGACCTTCGTCATCGGCTCGATGATGGGCGCCGTGGCCGGGCTCGTCGTCGGGCTGTACCAGGGATCCATCTTTCCGTCGATGGGCTTCACGCCGGGCGTCAAGGCCTTCGTCGCGATGGTGATGGGTGGGCTCAGCTCGATCGGTGGCGCGGTCGTCTGCGCGCTGATCCTCGGCATGGCCGAGGCGCTGACCACCACCTTCTTCGCGCAGGGCTGGGGCGACATGGTCGCCTACCTGTTCCTGCTGATCACGCTCGTGTTCTTCCCGACCGGCCTGTTCGGCGGCGGGCGCGAGCGCGCCTGAGCACCGTGCACGCATTCTCCCCATGAAATCTTCCCGAACCTTCACGCTCGCGCTGCTGGCCGTGCTGATGCTGGCGGTGCCGGCGGTCGGCCTGCTGGTCGGCGGCGGCTACATCTTCCGCATCGCGACCACCATCTGCGTGTTCTCGATCCTGACGCTCAGCGCCAACCTCATCACGGGCACCACCGGGCTGCTGTCGCTCGGCCATGCGGCCTTCTACGGCATCGGCGCGTACACCGCGGCGCTGCTGGGGACGGTCCTGCACTGGCCGGTGTGGCTGACGCTGCCGGTGGCAGGCATCGTCACGGCGTGCGCGGGCATCCTGCTCGCGCTGCCGACGATGCGGCTGGTCGGCATCTATTTCGCCGTCGCCACGCTGGGCGTCGGCGAGATCATCCACGTCACGCTGCTCAACTGGGTCGACTTCACCCGCGGGCCGATGGGCATCAGCGGCATCCCGCCGCTGCACCTGCCGGGCCTGCCGGCCAACAGCGACATGGCGGCCTACCTGGTCACGGCGCTGTGCCTGGCGGCCACCGTGGCCGTCGTGCACCGGCTCTCGCATTCCTACTTCGGCAATGCGCTGCGCGCAGTGCGCGAAGACGACCAATGCGCCGAGGCCATGGGCCTGAACGTCGTGCGGCTGAAGGTCCAGGTGTTCGGCTTCTCCTGCTTCTTCGCCGGCGTGGCCGGTGCGCTGTGGGCGCACAGCACGGGCTACGTGTCGCCGGCCGACTTCCGCTTCTCCGAGTCGATCCTGATCATCTCCATGATCGTTGTCGGGGGCCTCGGCAGCGTGCCCGGCGCCATCATCGGCGCGGTGCTGCTGATCGGCCTGCCCGAGCTGATGCGCCCGATCGGCGATTTCCGCATGATCGTCGTCGGCCTGGTGATGTTCCTGTCGATCATGTTCCGGCCCAAGGGCATCTTCGGCGAGGTCTCGGCCATCGAGCTGGTGCGCAAGCGCTTCGGCGCGGCCTGGCGCAGCACCGGGCAGCTGGGCTGGCGCTGAGCGGAAGGCAAAGGCAAACGTCATGACCCATCTTCTCGACATCGACAACGTCTCGCGGCACTACGGCGGCCTCACCGCCGTGGGCGAGTTCAGCGGCCACATCGCCAAGGGCGAACGCGTCGGCCTGATCGGCCCCAACGGCGCGGGCAAGACCACGCTGTTCGACCTGATCACCAGCTACACGCGCCTGTCTTCCGGCGACGTGCGCTTCGAAGGGCGCTCGATCTCCGCGCGCAAGCCGCACGAGGTGGCGCGCATGGGCATCGCGCGCACCTTCCAGAACCTGCGCATCCTGCCGAACGTGACGGTGTTCGACAACGTGTCGATCGGCGCGCTCGGCCACGTGGGCCACAGCCCGTGGAACAGCCTGTTCGCGCGGCGCGCCATTTCCGAGCGCATCAGCCGCCTCACGATGCAGGCGCTCGAGCGCACCGGCCTCGAATCGCTGGCCGGCGAACTGGCCGCCAACCTGTCCTACGGCAAGCGCAAGTACCTCGAGATCGCGCGGGCGCTCGCGCTGCAGCCGACGCTGCTGATCCTCGACGAACCCGCGGCCGGCCTGAACGACACCGAGACCGCCGAACTCGCCGGCTTCGTGCGGACCCTGTCGGCCGAAGGCATGACCATCCTGCTGGTCGAGCACGACATGGGCTTCGTCATGAGCCTGTGCGAGCGCGTGATGGTGATGGCCTCGGGCCAGAAGATCGCCGACGGCCCGCCCGGCGTGATCTCGAAGGACCCGAAGGTGCTCGACGCCTACCTCGGCAGCGACGTCGAGGAAGACGCGCCGGCCGCCGTGAAAGCCGCCGAGCCGATAGGAGAACCCGCATGAACGAAGCGCTGCTGCGCGTCAGCAATCTCGGCGTCCGCATCGGACAGCAGACCATCCTCCACGACGTGTCGATCGAGGTGCCGCCAAGCGGCATCGTCAGCGTGCTCGGCAGCAACGGCGTCGGCAAGACCACGCTGATGCGCGCGCTGTCGGGCGTCTACAAGGTCACGTCGGGCCAGGTGAGCTTCGAGGGCCGGGACATCACGAACCGGCCGCCGCACGAGGTGGTGGCCGGTGGCCTGGCGCAGGCGCCCGAAGGCCGGCAGATCTTCTCGGCCATGACCGTGCTCGAGAACCTGAAGCTGGGCGCCGGCAAGCGCCCGGCGTCGGAGTTCGCGCACGACCTCGAGCGCATGCTCGCGCGCTTTCCGCGCCTGAAGGAGCGCATCGCGCAGAAGGCCGGCTCGATGTCCGGCGGCGAGCAGCAGATGCTGTGCATCGCCCGCGCGCTCATGAGCCGGCCGCGCCTGCTGCTGATGGACGAACCATCGATGGGCCTGGCGCCGATCGTCGTGCGGCAGGTGTTCGAGTTGGTGCGCGACATCCGCGCCGAAGGCACGGCCGTGTTGCTGGTCGAGCAGAACGCGCGCGCGGCACTTCGTGTCGCCGACCATGCCTACGTGATGGACAGCGGCCGCATCGTGCTGAGTGGCGACGCAGCCACCATGGCGACGGACCCGCGCGTCAGCGCGGCCTATCTGGGGGGCCACGCGGGCTGAGGCTTGATGCCGGCCCGCATGCGCCGCTGGAAACGTCGACCAGCAACGGCGTGGACGAGTTCGCCAGCGCATTCGCGACCGGGGAACCGCAGCGCTACATGAAGGCCTTCGTCGACAGGAAGTCGTCGCATCGATAGCCGTCCGCTCTCGCTGCCTCAGGTGATGAGCTTCAACAACCTGCTCATCCGTTCGAAGGTCCGCCCGTAAGGCGGGCGCAGCAGCGCAGTGCCCGACAGCTTCGATTGATGGAACACCGGCTTCTCCTTGCTGAAGGTGCGAAAGCCGAAGGCGCCGTGGTAGGCGCCCATGCCGCTGGCGCCGATACCGCCGAAGGGCAGTTCTTCCTGGCCGAAATGCCACATGCAGTCATTGAGCGTGACGCCACCCGAGAGTGTTCCGGCGAGAACCTTGTCGCGGTCCGCGCCGGCGCCGCCGAACCAGTAGAGGGCCAGCGGGCGGTCGTGGCGGTTGATGTAGGAGATTGCTTCGTCGAGCGTGTCGTAGGCCAGCACCGGCAGCAGCGGACCGAAGATCTCCTCCTGCATGATCGACATGTCCTCGCTGGGCTCGAGCACCAACGCCGGCGCCAGCATGCGGGTGCCGCTGCCGCCGCCGCCGCCCATGCCTTCGGCGTGCAGCGGCACGACGCGCGCGCCGCGCTGGCGCGCATCCGCGAGCAAGGCCTGCAGCCGCGCGAAATGCCGGTCGCTGACGATGCTCGTGTAGTCCGGATTGCCGGCGAGGCGCGGGTATTGCTTCGCGACGGCGCGGCGCATGGCCTCGACGAAGGGGCCGACCGCGCCACGCGGGACCGCCACGTAGTCCGGTGCGATGCAGGTCTGGCCGGCGTTGAAGAGCTTGCCCATCACGAGCCTCGAGGCCGCCCGCTCCAGGTCCGCGTCGGCACCGAGAATGGCGGGCGACTTGCCGCCCAGCTCCAGCGTGACCGGCGTGAGGTTGGCGGCGGCCGCCATCGCGACCTGGCGGCCGACGGCGGTGGATCCCGTGAACAGCAGGTGGTCGAAAGGCAGCGCCACGAAGGCCGTGCCGAGTTCGGCGCCGCCCGTCACGACGGTCAGCTCTTCGGGCGCGAAGTGCTCGGCCACCGCCTCGCGCATCAGCTCGGCCAGGCGTGGCGTCAGCTCCGACGGCTTGATCATCACGCGGTTGCCGGCGCCGATCGCCGCGATCGCGGGGCCCATCGCCAGCTGGTACGGGTAGTTCCAGGGACTGACCACGCCCACCACCCCGACCGGCTGCGGCACGATGCGGCCGAAGCCGGGGCGAAAGGCGAGGGCGGTGGGCGCGCGCCGCGCCTTCATCCAGGCCCCGAGGCGCCGGCGCGCGTGCTTGATCGCCGCCTGCACCATCATCACGTCGGCCAGCCGGGTCACCTGCGCCGGGCGGTGGCCGAAATCGGCCGACACCGCCCGCTCGATCGCCGGCGCGATGCGCTGCGTCATCGCGAGCAGGCGGTCGAGCCGGTCGATCCGGACTGCGCGCGACGGGCTCATGTCGGTGCCGAAGGCGGCCCGCTGGCGATCGAAGGCCTCTCGCATCCGCACCAGCGACGGGTCCAGGATCTGCTCCCGCACGAAGGCATTCATGATTTGCCCGCCACGGCGTGCGGCGGATGCGCGGCGGCATCGCCGTCGACCTCGGCCTCGGCATAGGCCCGGCCCCCGGGCACCAGGGCGGAGTGCGCGCGCCGCGAATGGATCAGCGGGTAGAACATCTCGACGAACCAGCGCTCCTTGCCGAACACCAGGTCGTCCTGCAGCCCGACCTTGGGCGGATAGCGGCGCGTGATCTTGGCGCTGCCGAAGAGCAGGTCCCAGACGAACAGCAGGTTGCCGAAGTTGCCCTTGTAGTGGCCGATGCCGTCGTCGTTGGTGAGCGCGTGGTGCGCCCAGTGGGTGGCCGGCGTGGAAACGGTGCGTTCGAGCACCCAGGCCAGCGGATGCAGCCACTTGATGCGGTACAGCGGCGCGTCCCATGGCACCGCGCTGTGTGCGCCCAGGATCACCGTGAGCTTGACCACGATGTAGACCAGGTAGGCGTTGCCGAAGCCGAGGTAGACCAGCACGCCCGAGGCCCACAGGCCCGGCATCATCAGGTAGTAGAAGAAGTTGTTGCGGTAGGTGATTCGGATGCTCATGTAGTGCGCCGTGTGGTGCGCGCGGTGCAGCGGCCACAGCAGCGGCGAGTGCGAGACGCGGTGCCACCAGTACTGCGTCATGTCGTCGGCGACCAGCAGGATCGCGGCCATCGCCCACCATGGCAGATGGGCCCAGGCATCGCGCTGCGCCGGCATCGCCAGCGCGCACAGCTTGCCGGTGACCGCGAAGATGAAGGGCTGCGAGAAGGCCAGCAGCGAGAGGAACATGAACAGTTCCAGCTTGGTGTCGTCGGCGGTGGCGTGGAACTGCCTGTGCTTGCGGGAGCCGATTTCCAGCAGCGCAAAAAAGAGAATGATCGCCACGAGGACGATGTTCTGGACGAGGTTCACTGTCTGTCTCCTTGCTTGTGGCCGCAGTGTTCCGGCAAATCCCTATTGAGTCCAATGCATAGTGAAGCTAATCTCGATGCACTGATTGCAATTCGCCGCGGAGGAGTCGCATGGACCTCAAGCGCTGGACGCACATCGTCGCCGTGGCCGACCGGCGCAGCTTCGTCCGCGCTGCCGAGCAGGTGCACCTGAGCCAGCCGGCGCTGACCCGCAGCATCCAGGCGGCCGAGGCCGAGCTCGGGCTGGTGCTGTTCGACCGCGGCAACCAGGACGTGGTGCCGACGCCGGCCGGGGAGTTCATCGTCGCGCGTGCACGCCAGCTGGTGTTCGACAACCGCTGCCTGGAACGCGACATCGCGCTCTACCGCAGCCTGGAGCTCGGCGACACCGCCTTCGGCGTCGGCCCGTTTCCGGCCGCGACCTTTCTCGCGCCGCTGCTGGCGTCGATGCGGCGCGAGTTCCCGGCCATCCACCTGCGGGTCGAGATCAGCAACTGGCAACTGCTGCTGGCCCGGCTGCGAGAGGAGGACATCGAGTTCTTCGTCGCCGACACGCGCGACCTGCCGATCGACAGCGGTCTGGAGGTGCGCCCCTTGCGGCACGAACCCGGCGGCTTCTATGTGCGCGCCGGGCATGCGCTCGCCCGCCTCAGAGCCGTAACGCTGCAGCAACTGTGGACCTGCGGGGTGCTGTCGGTGCGGCTGCCCGCCGAGGTGCGCGGCGTGATCGCGCAGCTGCTGGGCCTGCCCTCGGCCGCCGAGCTTTCGCTGGCGCTCGAGTGCGACGACGTCGAACTGCTCAAGGACATCGCGCTCGACTGCGACTCCGTGCTGGCCGCCCCGCACGCGGCGGTTGCGCAGGAAGTGGAGGCCGGCCGGCTGCGGGCGCTGGAGGTGAAAGGGCTGCCCATCAGTGCGTCCGAGATGGGCGTCGTCACGCTGAACGGCCGCACGCCGTCGCCGATGGCCAGGCTCCTCATGAGCCGGTTGCCGGCGGGGGCCTGAGCGCCGCGACGGCTGCTCCGGATTTCGGACTTTCCGGAACTGGAGTTAAGGTGGCTTCTTCGACCGGTCCGCGAGGGCAGGAAGGAGAAGCGATGAAGAGATCGAGAGTCGGCGAGGAGCAACTGGCCTGCGCGCTACGGCTCGGTGAAACAGCCGGCGACGCAACGCTTTCCGGCCCTGGCGCCGCGTCCCGCGTGGGCCCGTATGCGATCCGTCGCTGAACCCGCCGTCCCCTCCGATGCCGGGCGGGCCGCGGTCTCCGTGCATGACCTGCTGCGCTTCGAGCGCCTGCTGTCGGATCTCTCGGCGAGCTTCATCGGGCTGCCGCCGCAAGGTATCGATGCGGCGATCCGGGACGGGCTGGCGCGCATCGTGTCCGCGCTGGGGATCGACCGGTCCACCCTCAGCCGGGTGTCCCCGCTGAGCGGCCGGGTCGAGATCACCCATTCGTTCGCGGTCGACGGCATCGAGCCGGTGCCGCCTGCCCTGTCGGCGCGCGAGATGACCCCCTGGGTCCTGGCGATGGCCCTGGCCAACAAGCCGATCGTGTTCACGCGCCTCGACGACCTGCCGCCGGAAGCGGAGCTCGACCGGGAGACCTTTCGCAGCATCGGCGTCAAGTCGCACGTGACCATGCCGATCGTCGTCGGCGGGCAACTGCACGGCGGCCTGAGCTTCGGCTGCCTGCGCGAGGAGCGGATCTGGCCGGACGCCCTGCTGACCCGGATGCGGCTGCTGGCGGATGTCTTCGGCAGCGCCTTGGCGCGCAATCGGGCGCAGGAGGAACTCGACAACGCGATCGGCTTCGAGCGGCTCGCGAGCGGCATCCTGGCCTCTCTGGTGCTGGCGGAGCCGGGCGAGGAGAGCCTGGCGATCGGTATCGGCCTGCGGCAGATCGGCCAGTTCATGGGGGCCGAGCAGGTCGCTCTCTGGCGGCGGGTCGCGGGCCAGCCCCAGTTCGGCGGCACGCAGCGCTGGCACGCGGAGGGCTTCGCGCCCCCGATGGGCCTGGGAGACACGCCCGTGCTTCCCTGGATCGGCGACCGGGTCGCGGCGGGACGCATCGTACGCCTGGGCCGCGTCGCCGATCTGCCGCGCGAAGCGCAGGCCGACAGGGCCGCACTGGCGGCGATCGGCGTCTGCTCGCTGCTGGTGGTTCCGATTTCCGTCTCCGGCACGATCGTCGGCGCGCTCTCGATCGCGAGCATGCAGCGCCCGAACGAATGGCCCGATGCGCTGACGCCGGGCGTCAGCCTGCTCGCCGAGGTCTTCGGCAGCCTGCAGGCGCGCGAGGCCGCCGAGCGCCGCAAGCTCGCCGCGGAGGTGGAGGCGGCGCATTGGCGCGAGCGCCTCGCCCACCTGGTGCGCGTTCATACGGCGGGCGAGATGTCCGTGGCGCTGGCCCACGAGATCACCCAGCCGCTCGGCGCGATCGAGAACTATGCGCTGGCCGCACGCCGCCGAGCGTCCGAACCGGCGCCCGACCTGGGGCGGGTGATGGACCTGCTGGACAAGGTCATCGGCCAGGCCACGCGCGCCGGCGACGTGGTGACGCGCATGCGCAGCATGGCGCAGCGGCACGAGTTGGACGCCAAGCCCATCGACATCGAGCATGCGATCGCCGAATGCGTCGGCATGGTGAAGATGGATTGCGAGCTGCGCGACATCCGCATCCGGTCGGCGGCGGCGATCGGCTTGCCGGTGGTGGTGGTCGATGAGATCCACCTGCAGCAGGTGGTCCTGAACCTGCTGCGCAATGCGATGGAGGCGATCGAGCTTCCGGGGGCCGGCGGCGCGAGGGAAATCGGCATCGCCATCGCGCTGAACGAGCGCGACGAGGTGCAGGTGGAGGTCGGGGACCGTGGCGCGGGCATCGCCGAAGGCGACCTGGAGCGGGTCTTCGAGTCCTTCTATTCGACCAAGTCCAGCGGCCTGGGCGTGGGCCTGGCGATCTGCCGCAAGCTGATCGAGGCGCACGGAGGCCGGTTGTGGGCGTCGCACAATCCCGGCGGCGGAGCCTTGTTCCGCTTCACCCTTCCCGTCACCCCGCCCGCGGACTGAGGCCATGGCCGAGCCCACCGTGTTCATCATCGACGACGACGAAGGCTACAGGGATTCGGTCCGGGAGCTGGTGGGGTCGGTCGGCCTGCCGACCGAGACCTTCGGCTCGGCGCTGGATTTCCTCGAGGTGTTCGATCCCGATCGCCCGGGCTGCCTGGTGCTGGACGTGCGCATGGCCCGCATGAACGGGCTGGCGCTGCAGGAGCGCCTTATGGCGATGGGCGCGCGCATCCCCATCGTCTTCATCAGCGGCCACGGCGACATCGCGATGGCGGTCAAGGCCGTCAAGGACGGTGCGGTGGACTTCGTTCAGAAGCCGTATCGCGAGCAGCAGTTGCTCGATGCGATCGACGAGGCGCTGCGGCGCAATGCGGCACCGCGCGCGCCCGCCCAGGATGCGCAGCCGTCGATCGCGAAACGGGTCGAGGCCTTGAGCAGGCGCGAGCGCGAGGTCATGGCCCTGGCCCTCAAGGGGTTGCCGAGCAAGCTGATCGCCAAGGAACTGGCCATCAGCCACCGGACGGTCGAGCAGCATCGCAGCCGCCTGCTCGAGAAGCTGGGCGTCGGTTCGGTCAACGAACTGCTGCGGCTCTATCTCGACCGCCCCTCCGAATGAGGGTCCCGGCCGCCGCTATTCGAGCGCCGAGGCCGGCCCGAAGAATTCGTAGCGCGTCTGCCGGTCCGGCACGCCCAGCGTGCGCAGCGCGGTCTTCACCTGCTGCATGAACGGCTTCGGACCGAGGAAGTAGGCATCGATGTCGCGCGTCGTCGCGGGCAGCCACTGGGCGAGCTTTTGCACGTCCAGGCGGCCCACGGCGTCCGGTGCATCGGCCGCGGCCTGGGTGTCGTGAACCTCGTCGTAGCAGTAGAAGCGCTCGAGCTGCGGGTGCTTGTGCGCCAGCGCATCGATGACATGGCGGAAGGCATGCACGCCGCGGGTGCGCGCGCAGTGGATGAAGTGCACCGCGCGCGTCGTTTTCAGCGCGGCCTCGAGCATCGCCAGCGTCGGCGTGATGCCCACGCCGCCGCTGATCAGCACCAGCGGCCGATCGCTCGGTTCCAGCGTGAAAGCCCCCGCCGGCGGGAACAGCTCGACCGTGCTGCCTTCGCCGACCTGGTCGTGCAGGTGGCCGGAGGCCAGGCCGCCGGTCTCGCGCTTGACGCTGATGCGGTAGGTCTTGCCGTTGGGCGCTGCGGACAGCGAGTAGTTGCGCCGGATCTCGTTGCCGTCGACCACGAGCCGCAGCCCGATGTACTGGCCGGGCTTGAAATCGAGAATCGGCTGGCCGTCGGCCGGCGCCAGGTAGAACGAATGGATCTCCTCGCTCTCGACCTCCTTCTTCACCACCACGAACGGCCGCGCGCCGCGCCAGCCGCCGGGCGCTTCGGCGCGCTCGTCGTAGGCCTGCTTCTCGGCGCCGATCAGGATGTCGGCGAGCTGGCCGTAGGCCGCGCCCCAGGCGGCGATCACTTCGTCGGTGGCGATCTCGGCGCCAAGCACTTCGCGGATCGCGCGCAGCAGGCAGGCGCCGACGATCGGGTAGTGCTCGGGCTGCACCTGCAGCGCGACGTGCTTGTTGACGATCTGGCCCGCGAGTTCGCCGAGCGCCTCGAGCCGGTCGATGTTCTTCGCGTACATCAGCACGCCGTTGGCCAGGGCGCGCGGCTGTTCGCCGCTGGCCTGGTGGGCCTGGTTGAAGAGCGGCCGCACTTCGGGATGCTCGTCGAGCATGATCCGGTAGAAGTGGGTCGTCAGCGCCTCGCCTCCGGTTTCGAGCAGCGGGACGGTGGCGGTGACGATGGACTTTTGTTGCGCGGTCAGCACGGAAGGGGCTCCTTGGGGTTCAATGGATGCCGTGTTCCTTGCAATCCCCGTTCCAGGCCCGGTGGCCTTGCAAATCAAGGACTTGGCGTCGTTGATGTCTTTTTGACATGAATAAAATCGAGTCATCATGACCTCACGCCATGTCCAAATGACTGCAGACAAGCTGCTCGAGGCGGTCGCGCCCCTGGTCGCGGACATGGGCGCCGGCCTGCCCGGCGAGGAGCTGTATCGCCGGCTGCTGCAGTCCTTGCGCGTGCTGCTGCCCTGCGATGCGGCCGCGTTGCTGCGGCTGGAGGACGGCAGCCTGCTGCCGCTGGCGGTCGACGGACTGAGCCGCGACACGCTGGGGCGCCGCTTCCGCATCGCAGAGCACCCGCGCTTCGCGGCGCTGCTGGGCGCCGGCGGGCCCTTGCGCTTTCCGTCCGACAGCCCGCTGCCGGACCCGTACGACGGCCTGGTGGAGGGCGTGCACGGCGATCTGGACGTGCACGACTGCGTCGGCTGCCCGATCCGGCTCAACCAGCGGATCTGGGGCCTGCTCACGCTCGATGCGCTGAAGCCGGACCGCTTCTCGCGCGGGGACCTGGCGGCGCTGCAGCTGTTCGCGAGCCTGGCGGCGGCCATCGTCACCGTGGCCGGCCGCATCGAGCAGCTCGAGGATCGCGTCGCGCTCGAAAGCCTGCGCGCGGAGGGCTTCAGGCTCGCCGCCGCGCCGCGGGCGCGCGAACTGATCGGCCGCAGCGCGGCCATGCGCCAGCTGCTGGCCGACATCGAACTGGTCGCCGGCAGTGAGCTCTCGGTGCTGATCCAGGGCGAGACCGGCGTCGGCAAGGAGCTGGTGGCGGAGGCGATCCATGCCGGCTCCGGGCGCGCGGCGCGCCCCATGATCAGCCTCAACTGCGCGGCCCTGCCCGAGACGCTGGTCGAGAGCGAACTCTTCGGCCACGTGAAAGGCGCCTTCACCGGGGCTTCCGCCGACCGGCCGGGCAAGTTCGAACTGGCCGATGGCGGCACGCTGTTCCTGGACGAGGTCGGCGAGCTTCCGATGCCGGTGCAGGCCAAGCTGCTGCGCGTGCTGCAGAGCGGCCAGCTGCAGCGGCTGGGCTCCGACCGCGAGCACCGCGTCGACGTGCGCCTGATCGCGGCCAGCAACCGGGACCTGGCCGAGGAGGTGAGGGCCGGGCGGCTGCGGGCCGACTTCTATCACCGCCTGAGCGCCTACCCGCTGCGGGTGCCACCCTTGCGCGAGCGCGGGCGCGACGTGCTGCTGCTCAGCGGCTTCTTCCTCGAAGAGAACCGGTCCCGGCTCGGCTTCGGCGCCGCCAGGCTGGACGCCAGCGCGCAGGCCGCGCTGCTGGCCTATGGCTGGCCGGGCAACGTGCGCGAACTGGAGCACCTGCTCGGGCGCAGCGTGCTGAAGGCGCGGGCGCGCCATCCGCAGCGGTTGCGGATCCTGAGCCTGACGGCGGAGGATCTCGACCTGGAGGCGGGGCCGCAAGCGGCTCGGCCCACGGCAGCGCCCGAGGCCCGGGACGTCACGCCGGCCGCCGGGCGCCGCCGGCTGCGCGAGGGCGAGCCGCTGAGCGACGCGGTCGACCGGCTCAAGAGCGAACTGGTGCGATCGGCGCTGGCCGACAGCGGCTCCAACTGGAGCGCGGCCGCGAAGTCGCTCGGGATCGACCGCGGCAATCTGGTGCGGCTCGCGAAGCGGCTCGGTGTCGCCGCCGCTCAGGCGCCCGGCACGGCGGACTGAACCGCCTCGCGCAGCAGCTCGGCCAGGCGGGCCACCGGCGCATCGGGCTGCGCCTGCGCCCGGTACATCGCCAGCGCGACCTGCGGCAGTGCCGGCAGGTCGGTGCCGGCACGGTCGATCACGGCGATGTGCGGCGGCAGCCCGAGCGGCGTCCGCGCGGACAGTCCGAGCCCGGCCGAAGTCGCGGCCCAGAGTGCCGCCAGGCTGGCGCTGTTGAACGAATGGCGCCATGGAATCCCGGCGCGGTCGAGCACCGTCGTGACGATGTCGCGCAGCGGGCATGGCGCATCGAGCAGCACCAGGGGCAGGGCTTCGAGCGGCGGGGCCTTGCGCGGCCGCCGGCGCTCGGTCCACCAAGGCGCCTCGCGCGCGTCGGGCGCGCTCGGGCCGAGCCATTGCAAGGGCAGGCGCAGCAGCCGCTCGCCGTGCGCGAGCGGCTGCCGGCCGCCGACTTCCCACACCAATGCGAGGTCGAGCTGGCCCAGATCCAGGCGCTCGCGCAGGTCCGCGCTGCGCGCCACGCAGGCCTCGATGCGCACCTTCGGATGCGCGCGGGAAAAGCGGCCGAGCACGCCGGGCAGCAGCGTCTCGCCCAGGTCTTCCTGCAGGCCCAGGCGAACCCATCCCTGCAGATCGACGCTGCGCATCGCGGCCGCCGCCTCGTCATTGATCTGGAGCAGCCGGTGGGCGTAGGCCAGCAGGGTCTGGCCGGCGTCGGTGAGTTCGAGGCCGCGCCCGGCCTTGCGGAAGAGGGCGGTCCCGGCCTGCGATTCGAGCTTCTTGAGCTGGGCGCTCACGGCCGAGGTCGAGCGCCCCAGCTTGTCGGCGGCGCGCGCATAGCTGCCCAGCGCGATCCCGGTGGAGAAGCTGCGCAGGACCTCGAGGTCGAACATGACGGGGGCCATGACAATCCTGAATTTTGGGACGATTGCTTGAATATTATCTGATTTTCAGAACGCTTCGAACGCCGCACACTGCGGCGCACGATGTCCTTCGAACCTCTTCTGTCCGCTTCTCATCGCTGGAAAGTACTGGCCGCCGGGGTGGCCGCCAACGCGGCCTTCTCGGTCGCCTTCAGCGGGATCCCGATGACCGCCGTGTGGATGCGCAGCGGCTACCGGCTCGACAACGCAAGCCTCGGCCTGGTGCTCGGCCTGATGGGCCTGGGCATTGCCGTCAGTGAATTGCCCTGGGGCCTGCTGACCGACCGCTGGGGCGATCGCCCGGTGCTGCTGACCGGCCTCTGCGGCACGGCGCTGGCGCTGCTGGCGATGGCGCTCCTCGCCGCCCCGACGCCGCAGCACGTGCCCGGCCTGGGCTGGCTGGGCGCCGGGCTGTTGCTGGTCGGGCTGCTGGGCGGCAGCGTCAACGGTGCCAGCGGCCGCGCGGTGATGACGTGGTTCGCGGACGGCGAGCGCGGGCTGGCGATGAGCATCCGCCAGACGGCCGTGCCGCTGGGCGGCGGCGTCGGCGCGCTGCTCTTGCCGATGGTGGCGCTGCACCTCGGCTTCACGGCCTTGTACGGGCTGCTGGCGCTGTTGTGCGGCGCCGGCGCGCTGCTCTCATGGGCGTGGATCAAGGAGCCGCCGGCCGCGCCCCGTGCAGCGTCGACCGCGACGGCGGCGCCTGCCCGCAGGCCAGCCAGTCCGCTGCGGGATGCGCGCGTCTGGCGCCTGGTCGCGGGCATCGGGATCCTCTGTGCGCCGCAATTCGCGGTGCTGTCCTTCGGCACCGTCTTTCTTCACGACTTTGCCCACCTGGGGCTGGCGTCGATCACCGCCGCCATGACCACGGTGCAGGTCGGCGCGATGGCGCTGCGCGTCTGGAGCGGCCGCTGGACGGATCGGCACGGCAATCGTCCCGCCTATCTGCACGGATGCAGTGTGCTCAGCGTGCTGCTCTTTGCCGTGCTGGGTGCGGCGACCTGGGCCGGACAACAGGGCATGGCCGGCGACTCCGCGGCCCTGCGCATCGCCTGGCTCCTGCTGCTGGCGGCCTGCGGCGTCTGCGTCTCGGCCTGGCACGGGGTGGCCTACACCGAGCTCGCGGTGCTCGCGGGCGCCGCGCGCGCAGGCACGGCCCTGGGAATGGCGAACACGAGCGTCTTCGCGATCTGCTTCCTCACGCCGTTGACGATTCCGCATCTGCTGTCATCGCAGGGGTGGCCGCTGGTCTGGTTCGTGGCCAGCGCCTGCGCGCTGCTGGCGGTGCCGCTTCAGTCCAGCACGCGCAAGCGCGCGGGCCCGGCTTCGGTGCGGCCGATCGCCGCCGCGGCGCCGAAGCCCTCGTCGCGGAAGATCTTCAGCACGGCATCGACCGCCTCGGGCGCACAGCTCACGAGCAGCCCGCCGGAGGTCTGCGGATCGCTCACGAGCGCCTGCGCGGTGGCCGGCAGGCCGGCCGCGAGGTCGACCTCGGCGCCGTAGCCGCTCCAGTTGCGGCCCGAGGCGCCGGTGACGAAGCCGCTGGCGGCCAGCGCTTCCACGCCATCGAGGAGCGGCACCTTCGACCACTCGATCACGGCCGTCAGGCCGGCGCCGCGCGCGAGCTCCAGCGTGTGGCCGGCCAGCCCGAAGCCGGTGACGTCGGTCAGCGCGTGCACGCCGGGCAGCGCCGCCAGCGCGATGCCGGGCGTGTTGAGCCGGGTCGTGCTGTCGATCAGCTGCCGGTAGCCGGCGTCAGGGAGTTGTTCCTTCTTGAGCGCCGCCGACAGTACGCCGACGCCCAGCGGCTTGCCGAGCACCAGCACATCGCCGGCGCGCGCGTCGGCGTTGCGCTTGACGTGGGCCGGGTCGACCAGGCCCATGACCACCAGCCCGTAGATCGGTTCGACCGAGTCGATGGTGTGGCCGCCGGCGATCGGAATGCCCGCCGCGCGGCAGACGTCCTGGCCGCCGCGCACGATCTCGCCGATGGCTTCGAGCGGCAGCTGGTTGACCGGCATCGCGACCAGCGCCAGCGCCATGATGGGCTTGCCGCCCATGGCGTAGACGTCGCTGATCGCATTGGTGGCGGCGATGCGGCCGAACTCGTACGGGTCGTCGACGATCGGCATGAAGAAATCGGTGGTCGCGACCAGGGCCTGGGTGTCGTTGAGGCGGTAGACCGCGGCGTCGTCGGCGGTCTCGATGCCCACCATCAGCTCCGGCGGCATCAGGCCGCCGGCACCGCTCTTGAGGATCTGCGAGAGCACGCCGGGCGCGATCTTGCAGCCGCAGCCGCCGCCGTGCGAGAAGCTCGTGAGGCGCAGCGGGGCCAGTGGGTTGACGGGGGAGGGGGGGCGGATGTCGGTCATGGGTGTAGCGCGGATCGGTCGGAGGCCCATTATCGAAGCGGCCCGCGCTTGCGTCTTTCTACAATCGAAGGCTGTCGACTTTCTTTCCGAGGCGCCTGCTTCGCACCCCCCATGAAAACACTCTCCCGCCTCGCCCTCGTGCTGGCCCTGTCCGCTTTTGCCATGGGCGCCCTGGCCCAGGTCAAGGTGCTGCGCGTCTCCGCCATCCCGGACGAGGCACCGACCGAACTGCAGCGCAAGTTCAAGCCGCTGGGCGACTACCTGCAGAAGGAAACCGGCATGGAGGTGCAGTTCACCGCCGTGACCGACTATGCGGCGGTGGTCGAAGGGCTGGCGACCAACAAGCTCGACCTCGCCTGGCTCGGCGGCTTCACCTTCGTGCAGGCCCGCATCCGCACCAACGGCGGCGCGGTGCCGATCGTGCAGCGCGCGGAAGACAAGGTCTTCACCAGCAAGTTCATCGTTCCGATCGACAGCAGCGCCAAGACCCTGGCCGACCTCAAGGGCAAGACCTTCGCCTTCGGCGCGCCGTCGTCCACCTCGGGCAGCCTGATGCCGCGCTACTTCCTGCTGCAGGCCGGCATCGATCCCGAGAAGGACTTCAAGACCGTGGCCTATTCCGGCGCGCATGACGCCACGGTGGCCTTCGTGGCCGCGTCGCGGGCCGAGGCCGGCGTGCTCAATGCCTCGGTCTGGGACAAGCTGGTCGAGAACAAGAATCCGAACGCGGCCAAGGTGCGCGTGCTGGCGACCACGCCGACCTACTACGACTACAACTGGACGGTGCGCCCGGGCCTCGACCCGGTCGTGACGAAGAAGCTGACCGAGGCCTTCCTGAAGCTCGACCCGGCGAACCCGGCCCACAAGGAGATCATGGATCTGCAGCGGGCCAGCAAGTTCATCCCGACCCAGTCGTCCAACTACGACGGCATCGAGGCGGCCGCCAAGTCGGCGGGCCTGGTCAAGTGATGCGGCTGCGGCCTGTGGCCGGACCGGCCGCGTGAGCTTCGCGCTCGAGGCGGTCGGCCTGGTGCATCCGAACGGCCACCGCGCGCTGAGGAATGTCTCACTGGCGGCCGGCGGCGGCGAACGGCTCGCCGTCATCGGCCCCTCGGGCGCCGGCAAGACCACGCTGCTGCGCGTGCTGGGCGCCGCGCTGCGGCCCGGCGAGGGCGCGGTCCGGGTGCTCGGCGAGTCGCCGTGGCAATTGCCGGCACCGGCGCTGCGCCGGCTGCGCACGCGCATCGGGACCGTGCACCAGGCCCCGCCGATCGCGCCGCGGCTGCGCGTCGTGACCGCGGTGCTCGCGGGGCGCCTCGGCCAGTGGTCGACGCTGCGCGCGCTCGGCTCGCTGTTGCGTCCGGCCGACCTGCAGGGGGCGCACGAGGCGCTGTCGCGGCTGGCGCTCGAAGACCGGCTCTTCGAGCGCTGCGACCGCCTGTCGGGCGGCCAGCTGCAGCGCGTCGGCATTGCCCGCGTGCTGTACCAGCGTCCGGCGCTGCTGCTGGCCGACGAGCCGGTGTCGGCCCTCGACCCGACGCTGGCCGACGCCGCGCTGCAGCAACTGGTGCAGCAGAGCGAGACGAGCGGCGCGACCCTGGTGGCTTCGCTGCATGCGGTCGACCTGGCGCTGCGCTGGTTCCCGCGCATCGTCGGCATGCGCGAAGGGCGGGTGGTGTTCGACCGGCCGGTCGGCGAGGTCGACCCGGCGATGCTGAAGGCGCTCTACGCATGACGGACGCACGAACGCTGCGCGACCCGGCGGCGCGCCGGCGCCTGGTCGGTGGGCTGGCCGCGCTGGCAATCGCCTGGCCGCTGCTGCAGCTGTCGGAGTTCCATCCCTCGGCCCTGTTCGGTGCCGGCCACCTGCAGGTGATCGGCGGCTTCCTCGGCGGCTTCCTGCCGCCGGAGACCGCGCCCGCCTTCCTGGCGCTGCTGGCCAGGGCCACGCTCGAGACCCTGGCGATGGCCACGGCCGGCACCGCGCTGGCCTTCCTGATCGGCGCGCCGCTGGCCTTCGTGACCACCCGCGCGCTGTCGGTGTCGCGCATCGGCCCGGGACCCGGCCGCGTTCGCGGCGCGGTGCTGCGGCAGCTCGCACGTTCGGTGCTGATGATGCTGCGCGCGATCCCCGAGATCGTCTGGGCGCTGATCTTCGTGCGCGCCCTGGGCCTCGGTCCCGCGGCCGGCGTGCTGGCGCTCGCGATCACCTACGGCGGCATGCTCGGCAAGGTGTACGCCGAGGTGCTCGAGTCGACCGACACGGCGCCGGCGCGGGCGCTGCTCGAAAGCGGCAGCGGCCGGCTGTCGACCCTGTTCTACGCGCTGCTGCCGAACTGCGCGCAGGAGCTGACCTCCTACACCGTGTACCGCTGGGAATGCGCGGTGCGGGCCTCGGTGGTAATGGGCTTCGTGGGCGCCGGCGGCCTCGGCCAGCTGATGGACCAGTCGATGAAGATGCTCAACGGCGGCGAGGCCAGCAGCATCCTGGGGGTGTTCCTGGTGCTGGTGCTGCTCGCGGATGCGCTGAGCAACGCATTGCGGAGGCTGTTGGGATGAGCGCAATGGCTGCTTCGCCGCCGCGCTGCCTGCGCTGCTGGGCCGTGACGGCCCTGGTGCTGGCCGCCGTGGCCGCGAGCTTCGTCTATCTCGCGGTCGACTACGGCGCGCTGTTCACGGCCGAGTCGCTGTCCCTCATGGGCCGGTTCATCGCCGAGTTCTTCCCGCCCGACGTTTCTCCGGCCTTTCTGTCGAAGACCGCGTGGGGAGCGCTGCAGACGCTCGCGGTGTCGGCGCTCGGAACGCTGCTGGCGGCGGCGGCCGGCGCGCTGCTCGCGCTGCCGGCCTCGGGCCGCTCGGGCTTCGCCTTGCGCCAGCTGTGCCGCTTTGCCCTCAACTTCCTGCGCAGCGTGCCCGAGCTGGTGTGGGCCGCCCTGATGGTGCTGGCGGCCGGCATCGGCCCCTTTGCCGGCGCCCTGGCGCTGGCGCTGCACACCACCGGCGTGCTGGGCCGCCTGTTCGCCGAGAGCCTGGAGAATGCGCCGCGCGAGCCCGAACGCGCGCTGGCGCTGAGCGGCGCCGGCGCGGTCGCCGCCTTCAGCTACGGCAGCCTGCCGCTGGTGCTGCCGCAATGGGTGGCCTACACACTGTATCGTTGGGAGATGAACATCCGAATGGCCACCGTACTGGGCTTCGTGGGCGGCGGCGGCCTGGGCCAGCTGCTCTACTTCCACCTGTCGATCTTCCAGCAGCAGCAGGCCATGACCGTGCTGATCGCGATGTTCGGCCTGGTCGCGCTGGTGGACATGGCGAGCGCCCGGCTGCGGCGCGGACTGGGGCCGGCCTATGCGTGAGGACGACAAGCGGCACCGCCCGCCGACGCGCGTGGCGGACATGCACGCCTTCGACACCCTGATCGACGCCCGCTCGCCCGCCGAGTTCGCGCTCGACCACATTCCGGGCGCCATCAACTGCCCGGTGCTCGACGACGAGGAGCGCCGGATCGTCGGCACCCTGTACAAGCAGACCGGCGCCTTCGAGGCCCGGCGGGTCGGCGGCGCGATGGTCGCCGCCAATCTCGCGCGCCACCTGCGCGAACGTTTCGCCGACCGCCCCGCGAACTGGCGGCCGCTGGTCTATTGCTGGCGTGGAGGCTTGCGCAGCGGCTCGATGGTGACCTGGCTGCGGCTGGTGGGCTGGGATGCCCAGCAACTGGCCGGCGGCTACAAGAGCTTTCGCCATCACGTGCTGGCGCAGATCGAGTCGACCTGCCCGCAGCTGCAGTTGCGCGTGATCTGCGGCGCCACCGGCAGCGCCAAGACCCGCGTGCTGCAGGCGCTGGCCGCGCGCGGCGAGCAGGTGCTCGACCTCGAGCATTGCGCCAGCCACAAGGGCTCGCTGCTGGGCGCCTTGCCCGGCGTGCCGCAGCCGTCGCAGAAGCAGTTCGAGACCCGGATCGCGACCTGCTTCGATGCGCTGGATCTTTCGCGGCCCCTGTATGTGGAGGGCGAAAGCGCCCGCATCGGCCGGCTGTCGGTGCCCTTGCCGCTGGTGGCGCGGATGCGCGAGTCCGAGTGCATCGAGGTGCAGGCCGACCCGGCCGCGCGGCTGGCCTACCTGCTGCGCGACTACGCCTACCTCGGCGACGACCGCGAGGCCCTGACCGGCCAGCTCGGCAAGCTCAAGGAGCTGCAGGGCAAGGCGGTGGTGGAGCGCTGGCAGCAATGGGCACGCGAGGGCGCGCTGGAGCCGCTGTTCGCGGAGCTGATGGCGCTGCATTACGACCCGCACTACGAGCGGTCGCAGGCGCGGCATTTCGGCCGATGGCCGCAGCGCGCGCGGGTCGCGGCAGCCGACCTCAGCGATTCGGGGATCGAGGCCGTGGCCGACGCGATCCGCACGCCACACCTCAGCCCGGGCCAGCCCCGCTCCGGGGAAACGCCGCCAGCATCGTGAGTTGCTGCTGCATCAACTGCATCTGACCTTCCACAACCTGCCGCAGGAGGCTGTCGTGGCCAGGTACGGCTGCAGTTGCCGGATCCTGCGTCGCCTCCGCAGCTGGCGCTACGGCCACTGGCGCAGGATCGTTTGAGCGCAGATCGAGCGGCGTCTTCGCGGCGGCGGTCGTGTCGAGCCAGAAGCGATGGCGTTCGAACGGATAGGTAGGCAACACCACGCGATGCTTGCTTGCACGCTCATCGAGCGCGACGAGATCGATCTCTGCACCGGTTGCCCAGATGCGGCCAGCGGCAAGGCGCCAGGCTCTGCATTCGTCCTGGGGTCCGTGGCCGAGCAAGGCGATGGCGGGCGACGGAGCCTCGTCGGTGGGCCGAAGCCTGCTCAGCGTCGGCACGGTGTGGTGCGGACCGATCTCGATGAACAACGGATGCCCGAGATGGCTCGTGACCTCGGACAGCGCCGGCGAGAAGCGCACCGTCTCGCGCAAATGGCGGACCCAGTAGCTGGGGTCGATGGCTTCCTCGGGTGTCAGGAGTCTGCCGGTCAATGTCGAATAGAGCGGCAGACTGGGGGGCGACAGACGGATGTCGGGCGATTGCGATTCGCAAGGCGTACCGGCGGCGCCGGTCAGGTCAACGGCGCGCGATGCCAAATAGAGTCTGGATTCGATCCCTTGGGCTTCGAGCGATGCACGCAGGCGCTCGAGTCCATCGATCGGTCCGGCCACAAGGCAGCCCGTGGGACCGTTGCCGGCAGCCAGCGAAACGCCTTCCGGCAGCATTCCCGACAGCTCCGCGACCGGCTGGAATACGGACAGCATGATCTCGGTGCGCCGCGTGTGCATCGAGTCGGCGCGCAGCTCCACGAGCTTGACCGCATCGTCGAGCTGCATCACGCCGGCCAGAACCGCGGCAACGAAAGCGCCGACGCCGTGGCCGAGCATGGCTGCCGGCTTCACCTGCAGCGCCAGCAACTGGCGCGCGAGCGCATATTCGATCGCAAAGGTCGCTGCCTGCGCGAAAGAGGGCGCCGCAGGGGCATCGGAAAACACGCCCGCCCGGAGGTCGAAGCCCTGCACGCGCTCGAAAGCCGAGTGGCACTCGTCGAAGGCGGCGCGGAAAACCGCCTCCTGCGCGTACAGCGCGCGGCCCATGCCGTGGTATTGCGGATCCTGGCCAGGAAACAGGAGGACGGGCTGGGGTCTGGATGTGGCCGCTGTTCCACTGAAGCCACCTGATCCGTCTGCGGCGCGCAACGCGGCGGCCGCTTCGGCGGGTGACCGTGCGACGACGCATGCGCGATGGGCGAAGGTCTTGCGACCGACGCGCAGCGTGTGGGCCACATCGGGCAGGCAGATGCGGGGATGCGCCTCGAGGTGAGCGGCCAGCCGCGTGCGGGCCGCAGCCAGCGCCGTGGGCGTGCGGGCCGAAAGCACCAGCAGCTGAGGCGCGGCCGAGATGTCCGAGTCGGCACGTGATGGCGCCTCCTCGACGATCACGTGGGCGTTGGTGCCGCCGACGCCGAAGGAGCTCACGCCGGCGCGCCTGGGCGCATCCACGCGCGGCCAGGGATGCAGACTGTCATTGACCCTGAAGGGCGTGGTCTCGAAGCGGATGCGGGGATTGGGTCGCGTGAAATGCGCCGTGGGCGGGATGCGCTCGGTGTGCAAGGCCAGGGCGGTCTTGATCAGCCCCGCAACCCCGGCTGCCGTGACCAGATGGCCCACGTTGCTCTTGACCGACCCGATGCGGCAGAAGTCGGTGTCGGACGTGTGGCGTGCGAACGCCCGCGTCAGGCCCTCGATCTCGACGGGGTCGCCCATGGGGGTGGCCGTGCCGTGCGCCTCGACGTAAGAGATGCTTCGGGCGTCCACGCCGGCCGACGCGAGCGAGGCCGAGATGACGGCGGCCTGACCGTTGATGCTGGGCGCCGTGAAGCTGGCCTTGGCGCCACCATCGTTGTTGACGGCGGCGCCCCGTAGCACCGCGTAGATCGGATCGCCGGCAGCGAGCGCGTCGCTCAGCCGCTTGAGCATCACCACGCCGGCACCGTCGCTGAACACCGTGCCCTGCGCCCGCTCGTCGAAGCTGCGCGTGTGGCCATCGGGAGACAACATGGCGCCCTCTTCGTGGAGGTAGCCGCTGCGCGGCGGACAGGTGATCGCAATGCCGCCGGCCAATGCTGCGTCGCATTGACCCGCGCGCAGCGCGTGGAAAGCCTGGGCGACGGCAACGAGCGAAGTCGAACACGCGGTGTGGATGGCGATCGCAGGCCCGGTCAGGTTCAAGCGGTGCGCCACGCGCGTGGCGATGTAGTCCTTCTCGTTGGCGAGCATGACCTGGAACGCGCCGAACTCGTCCACCCTGTCGGGCTGCTTCTGCACATGGTTCAAGAAGTAGGTGGCGTTGTTCATGCCGGCGAAGATCCCTACCGGACCCGGGTACTGATCGGGCGTGTAGCCCGCGCGCTCCATGCACTCCCAGCAGATCTCCAGAAACAGACGCTGCTGTGGATCCATCAGCTCCGCCTCCTTGGGGTTGATGCCGAAGAAGGCGGCGTCGAACCACTCGACGTCGTCGATCACGCCGCGCGCTCGCACGTAGTTGGGGTTGTCCCGCAGCACCGCCTTGACCGCAGGATCGAGCGTGGCGTCGTCGAAGAAGCTGATCGAATCGCGCCCCTCGCAGAGGTTGTCCCAGAATTGCTCGACGCTGGTCGCGCCGGGGAAGCGGCCCGCCATGCCGATGAGTGCGATGGGCTCATCGTTGCCGGAGGAGGGCTTCTCTCGAGTCGGCTCCGGCCTGATGGACGGTTGCGCGGACGTGCCGGCATCCAGGTGCGCTCCGAGGGCCTCCGGTGTCGGCTGCTGAAAGAACATGTTGGCCGATAGCGGCTGCGCGCTGGTCTTCTGCAGCTCGGCCAACGCGCGCAAGACCAGAATCGAGTCGCCGCCGAGGTCGAAGAAATTGTCCGTGCGACCGACTTGGTCGATGCCCAGCAACCTTGCGAAGACGTCGCACACGTGACGTTCGGTCGGGCTTCGGCCTTCTTCATAGGGCTCGGACAGTTCGGGGCGCGCCGTCGGCGGCGCCGGTAGCGAGCGGCGATCGAGCTTGCCGTTGGGAAGCAGGGGAAGCGCATCGAGGGCAACGAACGCGCTCGGGACCATGTAGGGCGGCAACCGCGTCGCGAGGTGCGCGCGCAGCGCCTCTATGCCCGGTGCCCGCTTCGAGGTGAAGTAGGCCACCAGGCGGACGTTGCCGGGCTGGTCCTCGCGTGCGATCACCACCGACTGGTCGATCGCGGCGTGCAACGACAGGGCGCTCTCGATCTCGCCGAGTTCGATGCGGTAGCCCCGGATCTTGACCTGGTGATCGTTGCGGCCCAGGCACTCCAGCACGCCGTCGGCACGCCAGCGGCCCAGGTCGCCGGTCCGGTAGAGCAGGGCGCCTTCCTCGTTGCTGAAGGAATCCGGCAGGAAGCGCTCGGCCGTGAGGTCGGCGCGATTCAGGTAGCCAAGCGTCACCCCGGCGCCACCGATGAAGAGTTCGCCGACAACGCCGACCGGCAGCGCTTGCAGCGCTGCATTGAGCACGTGGAACTGCGTATTCGCCAGCGGACGCCCGATCGGCACAGTCCCGTCGACCTGCTCGACCCGATGGAAGCTCGACCAAACCGTCGTTTCGGTCGGGCCGTAGCCATTCCAGAGCTGCTGCACCATCGGCAGCAGCTTGCGGCCGAGGTCCGGCGGCAAGGGCTCGCCGGTGCAGATCGCGAGCATGTCCGCGCAACCGGGCCAGCCCGCAGCAAGCAGCAGGCGCCAGGTCGATGGCGTGGCATCGATGAAGGTCACTCGCTCTCGCTCGACCAGCGACCGCAACAGCGACCCGTCCATGGCCTGGACCTTGTCGGCAACGACGATGCGCGAGCCGACAGTCAGCGGCAGAAGCAATTCGGACACGGCGATGTCGAACGACAGCGTCGTCACCGCGAGCGTCACGTGGTCGGTGCGGATTCCCGGCACGCTGCGTAGACTCGACAGGAGGTTGCACACGCTGCGATGCGGCACGCGCACCCCTTTGGGTCGGCCCGTGGAGCCCGAGGTGTAGATGACGTAGGCGACTGCCTCGGCGTCGTGGTGGGGCGCCGGCCGGGTCGCGCTGGGCGTGACTTCGTCTGCACGCACGACGGCGAGCGACGTGCCGGACCAGAGACCCTCGGTCGATGCATCCACCACCATCACGCGCAGCTGCGCGTCTTCCGTCATGAAGGTCAAGCGATCCGCCGGGAACGAAGGGTCCAGCGGCACATAGCCGGCGCCTGCCTGCAAGATGCCAAAGAGCCCCACCAGCATGTGCTCGTTGCGGTCGCAGGACAGGCCGACGAGGTCGCCGGCACCGACGCCATGATCCTTGAGTACAGCCGCGAGCCCATTGGCCCGTCGGGCCAGCTCCTCGAAGCTCAATTGCACTCCACCGGCCGCCGTCACTGCGATGGCCTCGGGAGTTGCGGCCACCTGACGCGCGATCAGTGTCTCGATGCGCAGTCCAGGCTCCTGCGCTGCCGACGTGGCGTTGAACGACGCAAGCAATGCGCGGTCGCTTTCACCGAGGGAGAAGGCCGCGGCGAGGTCGATCTCCGCATGCGCATCGGAAGCCCACCGCACGATGGCCGAGCGGTAGATCTGGAGCCAGCGATCGACCGTGGCTCGATCCAGCACAGCGCTGTCGTAGTGGCCGCTCAGCTGCAATCCTCGAGGCGTGATCGATGCGTGCAGCAACAGGTCGAAGGTCAATCCCCCGGTCTCCATCGCGTCCGCCGAAAAGTGAAAGATGGCTCGCGGGCTCGACGTGCCAGGTGGATGCGCTGGACCGGAGACACCAGGCAGCAACGCGGCGTGCTCGTTGCCGCCACGCAGCGCGTCCACGGCCTGTGCGGCGAGTTGGCGCAAATCCATGGCGTCGTCGACCCGGAAGCGCACGGGGAGGGCGCTGCCCGTCGCGTCCTGCGTGGCAACGGCGACCCGCAAATCGGGTTGCTGGGTCAACCAGTGGACCATGCCTGCGAAGACGCCGAACAGAACCGATGGCAAAGGAGCGGCGGTCAGCTGCGCCAAACGATGGGCACACGCAGCGCTTTCGTCATCGAACTGAAGGCAGGTCACAGCGGGCGCGAAATTCGTCTGCGGCGAGCGCGCGCGATCCAGTGGAAGATGGGTCAACAGTCACTCCTCGGAAAGATTCAGGCCCGTCGACCCGACCGTCGTTATCTGAAGTAGCGATTGTATACTTTAGTTACACTAAATGGTCAGATTCTGGTCAGGCGTCCTTCGGTCGGGTCTCGAAGAGTGCGAACGGTGGATCGACGCGTTTTGCCAAAATTTGGCAAAACGACTACGATGACGCCCCATGGGCACGATGAACATCTCGCTTCCCGACTCGCTCAAGTCCTTCGTGGACGAGCAAGTCGTGCAGCGCGGCTACGGCACCAGCAGCGAATACGTGCGAGAGCTGATCCGCAAGGATGCAGACCGCCTCGAACTTCGCAACCTGCTGCTGGAAGGGGCGGCCTCGCCCGCGGCTGCGCCGGCCGATGCGGCCTACTTCGACGCCTTGCGCGATCGCGCACGCGGCGGGTCGAAGTCGAGCAGCCGTCGGTGAAATCCAAGCCGGCCGTGCCACGCGCGCGGGCCAACCTGGATGTGGACGAGGCGATCGAACACTATTTGAGCGAAGACGCAGCGCAGGCCGCGCTGGGCTTCATCGATGCCTTGTCGCAGGCTTACGAGAGGATCGGCCGCAACCCGGCGATCGGCTCCCCGCGCTACGCCCACGAACTGAACCTCCCAGGTCTGCGTGCATGGCCGCTGAAGCGCTATCCGTACCTGGTCTTCTACGTCGAGCGCGGCGACCACATCGACGTCTGGCGCGTCCTGCACGGCAAGCGCGATTTGCCCGCCTGGATCCCGCTGGATTGAGGCGGGCCGGCGGCGCGGTCGCGCGTCTACTCCGGCTTGACGCCCGCGTCGGCGAGAACCCGGGCCCAGAGTCTGATGTCGGCGTCGATCGTGCGCGCCAGGCCTGCGCCATCGGCGGGCTCCGGGTCCAGCCCGACCTGAACGAACTGGGCCTTGACGTCCGGGCGCGCCAGGGCGTTCATGGCGGCGGACTCCAGCGCGGCGCGCGCGTCTTCGGGAATGCGGGCGGGGGCGAGCAGGCCGACCCACGGCACGATCTCGAAGCCGGGCAGTCCGGCTTCGGCCAGGGTCGGCAGATCCGGCGCCAGCACGGTGCGGCGCACCATGGTGATGCCCAGGCCCTTGAGCTTTCCGGCCTTCATCTGCACCGACGCATTGCCGACGTCGACGAAGCTGAAGTCGATCACGCCGCCCATCAGATCCATCATGGCCGGCGGGTTGCCTTTGTAGGCGACAGGCTGGGCGCTGAACTGCCCCATCTTCGACAGCAGGGCGCCGGAGGCCAGCATGCCCGCCGTGCCATGGCCGTAGCTGAGCTTGCCGGTATTGGCGCGCGCATAGCTCAGGAACTCCTGCGCGGTGTTGGCCGGAAAGTTCGGCCGCACCATCAGCACGAAAGCCGTGACGCCCATCTTGGCCAGCGGCACGAAATCCTTCACCGGGTCGTAGGGCAGTTGCTTGTAGAGGCTGAGGTTGGCCGCATGCGTGGTGCTGGCGGTGACGAGCAGGGTGTAGGGGTCGCCGGCCGCGTTCTTGACGAGCTCCACGCCCAGGATGCCGTTGGCGCCGGGCTTGTTCTCCACGGTGATGGGCTGCTTCAGCTGCTCGCTCATCGCCTTGGCCAGGATGCGCGCCGCGCTGTCGGATGCGCTGCCGGCCGGGAACGGCACGATCAGCCGCATCGCGCGGTTCGGAAACGCCTGCGCGGCGGCGGGCGCGGTGCCGAGGGCGGCGCAGGCCGCCAGGGCGACCGCGCCGAGCGCGGCAAGGGTGAGTCGGCGAGTTGGCATGGGTCTTGTCTCCTTGGTGCTGTTGACTGGCCGGGCACGGCTAGCGGCCTTTCCAGCGCGGCGGGCGCTTCTCGGCAAACGCGCGCGGGCCTTCCGCCGCGTCTTCGCTGCGGTACACGCTGTCGAACAGATGGGCGGCGGCGCGCAGGCCCGCCGAGCGTCCCATCTCGGACGAGAGATACACGAGCTCCCGGGCCGCGCGCACCGTCAGTGGCGCATTGGCGGCGATGGTCGCGGCCATCGCCAAGGCCTCGGCGCGCAGCTGGTCCGCCGGGACCACGGCGTTGACGTAGCCGAGTTCGCAGGCACGCCGGGCGGAGAGTGGCGCGCCGGTGAGCAGCAGTTCCATGACCACCCGCTGGGGGAGCATTCGAACGAGCGGCGCCGCCCACGGCATGCCGCGGCCGACCTTGGCTTCGGTGATGGCGAAGGTCGCGTGCTCGGAGGCGATGCACAGGTCGCACATCTGCGCGAACAGCCAGCCGCCCGCATAGGCCACGCCGTTGACGGCCGCGATGACCGGTTTGCCGACGTGGAGGTTGTCGCCGATCACGGGCAGGAAGTCGCGCGGCGGCACGCCCAGGCCGCTGGCCGCCATTTCCTTCAGGTCCATGCCGCCGCAGAAGGCCTTGTCGCCGGCGCCGGTCAGGATGGCCACGCGCAGCGCCTCGTCGCGATCGAAGCGCTCGAAGGCCTCGCGCAGGCCGCTGCGCACGGCCTGGCTGGCTGCGTTGCGCTGCTGCGGACGGTGGATGGTGATGATCGCGGTGTGCCCATCCACCACCTCGAAAAGCACTTCGTCAGCCATGGGCAGGAACTCCCTCGGGGTGTTGCTGATGCCGGCTCGAAGGCGCAGCGCGCGGCGAGTCGTCGCGCAGCACGCCTCGCGCCGCCAGCGCATCGATCTCGGCCACGCTGTAGCCGGCGGCGGCCAGAACGGCGCGCGAGTCCTCGCCAAGCAGTGGGGCGCGCCACGCGGCGGGCTTGTCTTCGAGCCCGGCCATGCCGCGCAGTCGTACCGCCGGACGCGCCAGGCGCACTGCGCCGTCTCCCGCCGCGTCGGCCTCGGAGAAAAAGCCCACATCGCGCAGATGCGGATCGTCGAAGAGGTCGGCCAGGCTGTTCACGCGGGCGCAAGGGATTTCGGCCGCGTGCAGGGTGGCTTCCCAGTCGGCCGTGCTGCGTTCGGCGAAGAGAGCCGACAGAAGTGCATAGTAGGCGACCGCGTTGCGACTGCGGGCGGCGAAGGACACGAAGCGCGGGTCGTCACGCAAGGAAGGCTTCCCCGCGATGACGCAAAAGCGTGACCAGTGCTTGTCGTTGTAGACCATGGCCGCGAGCAGGCCGTCGCGGGTGCGGAACGGCCGCCGGTCGCGCGCCAGCAGGCGTTCGTAGCGCGGCGGCCCCAGCGGCGGGTCGAACACCGTGCCGCTCTGGTGTTCCAGCAGCAGGAAGGAGGCAACGGTCTCGAACATCGGCACGTCGATCTGCTGCCCGCGCCCGTCCTCGCGCCGCTGCAGCAAGGCCGCGACGATGGCCAGCGCGGCGCTCAGGCCTGCGACCTTGTCGGCGATCGCCGAGGGCACGTAGCCTGGCTCGCCCTGGTATTCGGTCTGCAGCATCGCCATGCCGCTGAGCGCCTGGACGGTGTCGTCGTAAGCGGGCTGATTGAAGTAGCGCCCGCCGCGGCCGAAGCCCAGCAGGTTGCAGTAGACGATGTCAGGGCTTCGGCCGGCGACCGCCTCGTAGCCGAGCCCGAGGCGCTCGAGCGGGCCCGGCCGTATCGAGTGCACGAACACGTCGGCGCCCGCGGCCAGCCGCAGGCACGCTTCGCGGCCTTCGGGGTCTTTCAGGTCCAGGGCGATACCCTGCTTGCCGCGGTGGAGTTGCACGAAGGTGCCTGACATGCCGGGCCTTCTGCCTTCGGCCAGGTGGCGCGTGCCGTCGCCTGCGGCCGGGTCTTCGAGCTTGATGACCTCTGCGCCCAGATCCGCCAGCAGGCGCGTGCAGTAGGGGCCCATCAGGACCGAGCTCAGGTCGAGCACCTTGAAGCCCGAGAGGGGAGCACCGGCCGTCATATCGCCTCCTTCTGGAGCAGGCCGGCCTGCTCGGCCAGCCTCTCGCGATGCTCGGGCGCCGCGATGCCGATCAGAGCCCGCATGCGCTCGCGCAGGCCGAGGCCGGCGAGCCGCACGGCGCCGTATTCGGTCGCGACAAGGTCGACTTCACTGCGTGCCGTCGTGACCGGGCCTGACAGCCGCGCGACGATGCGCGAGTCGGCGCCGCCCCGGGCGGTGGCGGGCAGCGCGATGATCGACACGCCGCCTTCCGACTGACGCGCGGCGCGCACGAAATCCACCTGGCCGCCTACCGCGCCGAGGTAGTCGGCGCCCAGGGCTTCGGCATTCACCTGGCCCGTCAGGTCCACCTCGAGGGCCGAGTTGATCGACACCAGGCGCTTGAGGCGTGCCACGGTCGATCCGGCATGCGTATAGTCGAGCGCCGCAAGCCTGAGAGCCGGGTTGCGGTGCGAAAAGCGGTACAGCCGATCCGTACCGAACAGCACGCCCGAGATGGTGACGCCTTCGTCCACGCCTTTGTGCGCGTTGGTGATGGCGCCGCGCTCCATCAGGTCGGCCACCGAGTCGCCGATCATTCCGGAATGAACCCCCAGGCCGCGCCGCCC
Organism: Variovorax sp. M-6; assembly: GCF_052114385.1. Taxonomy (NCBI): domain Bacteria; kingdom Pseudomonadati; phylum Pseudomonadota; class Betaproteobacteria; order Burkholderiales; family Comamonadaceae; genus Variovorax; species Variovorax sp. M-6. The sequence goes on from NZ_JBFREQ010000007.1 coordinate 171,887, forward strand.
GGCGAGTTGGGCCACGATCGCTTCCGGAATGGCGCCGATGCCCACTTGCAGCGTCGCGTGCTCCGGGATGTAAGGGTCGACATGGGCCGCGATACGCCGCTCGAGTTCGCCAAAGGCGGCGGCCGGCAGCTGGAGCAGCGGTCGGTCGGTATCCACCCGGACGGTGATGTCGGCATCGGTCAACGGGTGGTCGCAGGGCGTCCACGGCGCCTGCGCATTCACTTCCGCGATGACCACCCGCGCCCGCTCCACGGCGGCGCGCAGATAGTCGTTGGCCAGCGACCAGCTGTACTCGCCGCGCTCGTTGGGCGGGCTCAGCTGCACCATTGCCACGTCGCACGAGATGGCGCCAGCACGGATCAGCGAGGGGATGCGCGACACGTGGCAAGGCAGCACGTCCAGGCACCCGGCCGCAACCAGCTTGCGATGGGTGCCGATGCCGCCGATGCCCTTGAAGCGAAGCGCGTCGGCATGCTGGGGCTGGAATGTCCTGGAGAAGCCGGCGCCCATGAAGACGCGCGCGCCGCCGATCGTCCCGCGTTGAGCCGCCAGTGCGCCGGTCAGCGTTTCCGGCTCCGCCGTGCCTTGGCCGAAGACGACGCCGTCGCCCGGGCGCATGAATTCGGCCAGGTCGAGCGCCGCCGCATCGATAGGCTTCATGGCGCGGCCTCCGCCAGGGCCAGCAGCCGCTGCGCACGTTGCAGCAGCGGCGGGTCGATCATCCGGCCCTCGAACTCGATGGTGCCGATGCCGCGCCTGGTCGCGTCCTCGTAGGCCGCGACCAGGCGCAGTGCCTGGTCGCGCTCGGCCGGTGAAGGCGTGAACGCTTCGTGGGCCCAGGCGGCCTGGCGCGGCGCCACGCAGATCTTGCCGTCGTAGCCGAGGTCGCGACCGCGCGCGGCGTCCTCGCGGAAGAGTGCCTCCTCGCGGATGTCCACCACGGCCTGGTCGATGGCCAGGATGCCGGCGGCCTTGGCCGCGAGCACGACATGCGAACGGGCGTGGTAGACCTCGTCGCCGCGCGGCGTGCGCCGCCCGCCGATGTCGGCGGCGTAGTCCTCGGCGCCGAAATAGACGGCTTGCAGGCAGGGCGATGCGCGGCACAGTGCCACGGCATCGATGACGCCATGAAGTGATTCGATGCCGCCGATCACCATGCGCGGCCGGGCGCGCGGCGCGACCTCGTCGCGCTCGCCGATGAGCCGCGCCGCCGCCAGCAAGGCGTCGGCGCGCTCCAGCTTGGGAATGACGATGCCGTCGGCGTCGGTCGCGAAGGCGGCCTGCAGGTCGGCCGTGAAATGGGGGGATTCGGGCTTGTTGACCCGTACCGTGAGCAGGCCGCGCAGGCCCCCCTGTCGCAGCGTGCCGACCGACAACGCGAGGCTGTCGCGCGCCTGCGCCTTGTCGGCGGGCGGCGTGCCGTCTTCCAGGTCGATGACGTAGCAGTCGGCCTCGAAGCGTGGGAATTTCGCGAGGAGGTCGGGCCGGTTGCCCGGCGCGAAGAACAGGCTTCGCATGTCGGGCAGCCTCATCCGAGAACGCGGTCGAGCCGCTCCTTGGTTTCGATGAGTTCGTCGAGCATGTCGTGGACCACCTGCCGCACCGACGTCTCCTGCGTCATGTCGCCGACGAGCTGGCCGACCGGGTAGGTCAGGAAGTCCTTGACGTGTGCACGCTCGACGCGAGTACGGCCCTGGCCCCACCACAGGATCGCCTGCAGCGGCGCGGGCAGCGTGGGCGGTGCACCGGGCTTGTCCCAGGCGTCCGTGAAGCTGCTGCGCAGCGTGCGGCAAGGTTTGCCGGTGACGCTGCGCGTGAGCACCGCGTCTTCCGAGCCCGCCGCGAACAACTTGGCCTTGATCTCCGGGACCACTTCGCTTTGGACCGTCTTGAGCCAGATCGAGCCGCACCATGCGCCCTCGCAGCCCAGGGCGAGCGCCGCCGCGAGCTGCCGGCCGCGCCCCACGCCGCCGCCGCCGAGCACAGGCATCGGCGCGACGGCGTCGACGATCCGGGGCCACAGCACCATGGAGGTGGTCTGGCCGGTGTGGCCGCCCGCCTCGGTGCCGACGGCGATGACGAAGTCGCAGCCGGCCTGCTTGTGCCTGAGCGCGTGCTTGGCCGCACCGGCCAGTGCCGCCACCTTGATGCCGCGCGCATGCGCCCGCGCCACGAGTTCGGCCGGCGGCGAGCCGAGGGCATTGACGATGAGCTTGATCGGATGCTCCATGGCGATTTCCAGCATGCGGGCGCTTTCGCCGGGCGTGAAGTTGAACTGGCTCACGAGTTCCTGCTCGATGTGCGCCGCTTCCCCCTCGGGCAACCTGGGAACGCCCGCCTCGTCGAGCAGCCGGCGCACGAAGGACAGCTGCTCCCCGGGGAACAGGCGTTCGGGGTCGTACTTGAGCCCGGCGGCTTCCTCGAAGGTGGTGGGCATCAGGACGTCGATGCCGTAGGGCTTGCCGCCGATGTGCTCGTCGATCCAGCGCAGTTCCTCGCGCACGCGCTCCGGGCTCATGCGGGCCATGCCCAGCACGCCCAGGCCGCCTGCCTTGGACACCTCGACCACGACGTCGCGGCAATGGGAAAAGGCAAAGATCGGCACGTCGATGCCGAACATCTCGCACATCCGGTTGTTCATGGGGCTCCTTTGAATCTCGCGAACACAGCGTGGAAAAAACAAAAGTCCAATATCGGAACAGAAGTCTAATATCGGAATTGCATGGGAGTCAACATCGAACCGGCTCCCTACAATCCCGACGGACATGAACGCCACGAAGAAGAAAACCGTCGATAGCGAACTCGAGGAGGGCGAGTACGCGGGCCCACGCTCGCCGATCCGGGTGATGCAGATCGTCGAAGCCCTGGCCGAAATGCCGCAGGGCATGCCGCTCACGCAGCTGAGCGAACGGCTGGGAATCCCGAAGACGAGCCTGCTGAGCCACTTGCGCGTACTGCTCGGCTCCGGGCACGTCGCGATGCAGGAAACGCGCTACCTCCTGGGTGGCGCCTCGCTGCGCCTGGGCCTGGTGATCGCGGCCTCTGCCACGGTGGCCGCCGCGGCCCGGCCCATCGTGGCGCAGCTGGCCCACGACACGGGCGAAACCGCGATGCTCGCGATGCTGGACGCCCCGGCTGCGCAGGCCGTGTACGTCGAGCGGGTCAACGGTTCCAATCCCATCCGCTTTTCACCCGACATCGGCGCGCGGCGGCCGCTCTATTGCACCGCCTTCGGGCGGGCGCTGCTGGCGTTCCAGGACGCGAAGTTCCTGACGCACTACTTCCAGACGCATGAGCTCGCGCGCGTGACCGAGCACACGGTGACGGCCGTGCGGGCGGTGCGCAAAGGGCTGGAAGAAGTGCGCGCGAGCGGCGTGGCGACGTCGCTGGAAGAACATACGCTGGAAGCGGGCGCCATCGCGGCCCCGGTGTTCGAGCAGCAAGGGCTCGTCCGCCATGCCATCGGCATCGCGCTGCCGGTCTCCCGGGTAGGCCCTCACCGGGCGCGGCTGGAGGCCCAGGTGGTGGAAGCGGCCAAGAAGGTGGCGTGGACGCTCGGCGCGCCGTGGCTGGCTGCGAGCTGACGGCGCCCGACGAGGCCGTTGAACGGCCAGGCCGTCGCCGGCCGGTTCAGACCCGGCCCAGCGCCTGCAGTGCGGCGTCGCGTGCCATCACCGCCGCGTACTTCTGTTCCATGTCGAACAGGTTCGCCTCGTGCGGGCCGAGCGCGCGGTCGCCGACGCAGTCGGAGACCACCAGCGGCCGGAAGCCGTGGGACATCGCGTCGACCACGCTGGCGCGCACGCAGCCGCTGGTCACCGCGCCGGCGACCACCAGCGTCTGCACGCCGCGCTGGCTCAGCCACGCGGCCAGCGAGGTGCCGAAGAAGGCCGAGGGCACCGTCTTGCGCACCACCAGCTCGCCCGCGCGCGGCGTCAGCTCCGGCACGATCGCGCTGTGGGCGTGCTGCTCCTTGAGGCCGAGCATGCCGGGCACCTTGAGCGAGAAGATGTTGTGGTCGGCGCCGTCGTCGGCGTAGACGATCCGGCTGTGCGCGATCGCCCAGCCGCGCTCGCGCGCAGCGGCCAGCAGCGGCACGGTGCGGGCGATGGCCTCGGGGATGTTGCCGCCACCGAACACCGCCGGGTCCGCGAAGCCGTTGACGAAGTCGACGATCAGCAGGCCGACCGGCCCCTTCAGCGGCAGCGCGGTGCCGAAGCCCTGGCGCTCGTAGGTCTTGATCTCAGCGTGCATCGTGGTTCTCCCGGCCGTCCAGCACCTGGCCTTCGCGCACCATGTCCTCGCCGTCGAGGCGCACGGTGCACTTGCGCAGCGGGATGTCGATGTGGCAGGCCGTGTTGCGGCTGCCGCCGGCCTCGTTGTTGGGCCCGAGCGAGAACAGGAAGTTGCCTTCGTAGGCCCGCGCGTCCATGCCGATCGTGGCCTCGCGGTCGTAGAGGCCCAGCGTCGACCAGCGCGCGCGCGGCTGCAGTCCCCAGCCGATGTGGGAGATCGCGTAGGCCTCGGGATCGCGGAACGAGGCCATGTAGTCCTCGAGCAGCTCGGCGTCGACGCCGCCCTCGATCTTCACCGCATAGCCGTTGTCGACCGTCAGCACGATGCGCTCCACCGCATAGGACTTCTGCGGCAACAGGATGTCGCCGCGGTCGATCACGATCCGGCCGCTGGCGCCGCCTTCGTCGGGCCAGGTGAGCGCGAAGCCGCTCGGCCAGTGGTCCCAGCGCCCGGGTTCGTCGACGAAGCCGTACTCGCTGATCGCGGGGTACTGGCCGAGCTTGCAGCGCAGGTCGGTGCCTGCCGCCGACACCACGTGCATCTCGCGCGCTGCGGTGATGCGCGCCGCGGCGGCCTTGACGCGCACGCGGTCCGCCAGGGTCGGCACCATGCGCACCAGCACCTCGGGCGGCTCGACCGCCAGCAGGATCTTCGTGCCGGCCGACAGGATCTCGTGCTGTTCGGGCGAGAACAGCAGGGTCATCAGGTCGAGCACCAGGTCGCTGGCCTTCAGGGCCGCGATCGCCGCCGGGTTGCCGGTCAGCGGCGTGGTGCCGAGGTAGGCCAGGCTGTCGCGGCTCAGCGCCTTCTCGGCGTTGACCGGCGGCAGGTCGAGCCGGTTGACGATCGCGCCCATGGCCTGCGAGGCGATCAGCGCGCACTGCAGCGTTTGCGGATGCGTGGCGGCGCTGGTCAGCACGGTCACGCTCTGGCCGGCCTGCAGGTTCGAGAGGGTGAGCACCTGTTTCCAGGCGTCGATCAGTTGATGGTCGCTGACGGGCATCGCGTGCTCCTTTGAATGGGGGTTCAGTTCGCCGCCGTTGCCAGCGGCCGGCCGAGGAAGTCGCCGAAGGCGCGGTAGAAGCCGGCTTCGTCGTCCCACGGGATCATGTGGCCCGCACCGGGCACGTGCGCGGTCTGCAGCGCGGGCATCAGGCGGCGCAGTTCGTCCTGGTCCTCGGGCCGGATCACGTCGCCGCGGCCCGCGACCATCAGCAAGGTCGGCACCGCGATGTGCGGCAGGTCGGCATGGACGTCGTCCTGGTGGAAGCTGTCGTAGGTGCTGACGATCGCGCGTTCGTCGCAGGTGTGGAGCCACTCGGAGCGCAGGCGCAGCTGGGCGTCGGTCCAGGTCGGCGAGAAGGCCCGCAGCGCCTCGAAGCCGGCGCCGTCGCGCATCAGCCGGATCGAGTCGACGTACCAGGCGAGGTTGGCCGGGTAGGCGCGGCGTCCCGGTCCCGACACGGGCGGGTCGACCAGCACCAGGCGCTCGAGCCCGGCGGGGCACAGGCGCGCGGCGCGGATGCCGATGCGCGCGCCCATCGAATGCCCGACCAGCGCGTAGTTCTCGAGGCCCAGGGCTTCGGCGAAGGCGCCGACGTCGCGGGCGCAGGCGTCCAGGCCGTAGTCGAGCGTGTCCGACGACTCCGAGAGGCCGCGGCCGCGGACGTCGAGCACGTAGGTGTCGAAGCAGCGGCCGAACTGCTCCGCCACGAAGCCCCAGGTCACGGCCGGGCTGGTGATGCCGGGCACCAGGACCACGGGGCGGCCCTGGCCGCCGTAGCGCAGGTAGTGCTGGCGGATGCCGTTGGCGCGCAGGTTGGCGCCGTAGAGGAAGGTGCTGCGGGTCATGTGCGGGTGCTCCGGATCAGTAGGCGCCCGACAGCAGCGCACCGGCGCCCGGCACCACCGGATCGAGGTCCAGCGCCTTCAGCATGGCGTAGGTGGTGGCGATGGCGGCGGTGATCACCGGCTTGCCGGTCATGGCCTCGACCCTGGCGACCGACGGCAGCGAGGGCATCTGCACGCAGGCCGACAGCACGATCGCATCGACGTCGCGCGTGTCCATGCCGGCCACGATGGCGGGCAGGCGGGCCGGGTCGTGCCGGCCGACCTCGAGGTTGTCGGGGATCTCGAGCGCGCGCCAGTCGCTGACTTCCACGCCCTCGTGGCGGATGTAGTCGACCACCATCTCGGTCAGCGGCTTCATGTAGGGCGCCACCAGCGCGATGCGGCGGGCGCCGATCACCTTGAGCGCGTCGACCAGCGCACCGGCGCTGGTGACCACCGGCGCGCTGCCGCCGTTGTCGGCGGTGCGCGCGTGCAGGCGGGTTTCGGAGGCGCGGTGGTAGCCGTGGCCCATCGACATGATCGCCACCAGGCAGGCATAGCCCAGGACGTCGACGCGGGCGTCGCTGAGCTCCAGCGCGCAGCGGTCGGACTCGGCGTCCATGGCCGCCAGCTCTTCCTTCCGGACCGTCTTCATGCGCATGCGGCTCGAGTGGAAGGTGAAGCGCTCGGGCCGCACCGACTGGCGGGCCAGCAGCATGGCCGGGATCTCGGTCTCCATCGTGGTGTTCGAGCTCGGCACGATCTGGCCGATGCGGTAGGTCTTGGTCATGGGGGTCTCCGGTGAATGAAGGGAAACGCTCAGGAGGCGTTCAGCTTGAGAAGGCGTTCGGCGTTGCCGTGGCAGACCAGCGCGCGCGTGCGCTCGTCCATGGGGGCGGCCTCGATGAAGTCGGCGGCGACGGCGGTCGACTCGTAGGGGTAGTCGACCGAGAACATCACGGCCTCGGCGCCCATCTCCGCGATGGCGCCGGCCAGGGCGGCGGGCGAGCAGACGCCGGAGGTGGTGATCACGATGTTGCGGCCGATGTACTCCGAGGGCGCGCGCTGCAGCGTGAGGCCGTGCGGATAGGCGGCGAAGCGGCTGTCGAATCGCCAGCGCTGGAAGGGCAGGCCTTCGCCCATGTGGCCGAGGATCAGCTTGAGCCGCGGGAAGCGATCGAAGACGCCGCCGAAGAGCAGCCGAAGCGCATGCGTCGCGGTCTCGACGCCCCAGCCCCAGGTGGCGCCGTTGAGCTCGGCATGGCCGTTGAACGAGGCCGGCACGGAAGGGAAGTCGATCGGGTGCAGGTACAGCGGCACGTCGAGCGCCTGCAGCCGCTCCCATACTTCGTCGTAGGCAGGGTCGTCGTAGTAGCGGCCGTGGGTGTGGCCATTGACCAGCGCGCCCTTGAATCCGAGCTGCCGCACCGCGCGCGTCAGCTCGGCGGCCGCCGCCTTCGGGTCCTGCATCGGCAGCGCCGCGAAGCCGGCATAGCGGGTCGGATGGCGTGCCACCTGCTGCGCGAGGAAGTCGTTGTTCTCCTGCGCGCTGCCGATCGCCAGCGAGGTGCTGGCCTCGCCCTGGACGCCGGGCCCGGTCTGCGACAGCACGGTCACGTCGATGCCGGCCCGGTCCATCTCGCCGAGGCGGATCTCGTCGAAGTCGGCCAGCCGGCTCGCGAGCTCGGCATAGACCGCCTTGTCGATGTGCTGCAGGAAGGACTTCGAGTAGCGCTCGAAGCCGGGCGCCATGAAATGCTCTTCGAGCGCGATCTTGCGAATCCTTGTCATCTTGGTTGCTCCGGGTGGGTGAAAGTGAATGTGGAGTGCCGGGCTACAGGTCGAACAGCAGGACCTCGGTGCCGTCCGCCCCGGCGACGAGTTCGAGCGCCTCGTGGTGGGTGAAGCGCAGGCCGTCGCCGCTGCGCAGCTGCAGGCCGGGGTCGACGCTCACCGCGCCCGACACCACGTGCAGGTAGCCGAGCCGATGCGTTTCGAGCCGGTAGCCCAGCGCGCTGCCGCGCGCCGGCCGGCCGACGAAGAGCAGCGCCCGCTGCTGCACGGTGGCCGAGCCGTCGCGGCCGTCGGGCGAAGCGATGAGCTGCCAGGCATCGCGCCCGCCCGCGGCGTCGATGCGCACCCGCTCGCAGCCGGGCGCGAGCCCGCGGGCCTGGGGGTAGAGCCAGATCTGCAGATGCCGCTCGGCGTCGACGCTCGACGCGTTCATCTCGGCATGCTCGATGCCGCTGCCGGCCGTCATGCGGTGCAGTTCGCCCGGGCCGAACACGTAGTCGTTGCCCAGGCTGTCGGTGTGACGGATGCAGCCTTCGATCGGGTAGGTCAGCGACTCGATGTCGCGATGCCCGTGCCAGGCGAAGCCGCGGCCCGCCGCGACCCGGTCCTCGTTGAGCGCGCGCAGCGAACCCCAGTGCGTGTGGTTCGGATCCTGGTAGTCGCCGAAGCAGAAGCTGAAGCGCGCCTGCAGCCAGTCGTTCTCCAGCGCGCCGCGCTGATGGGCGCGGCGGACATTGCGCTCGGTCAAGCTTCTGCTCTTCGAAGGTGATGGCTGCGGCACGGCGTCTATACAATCATCAGTGTGCTAACAAATGGGGGATCCAGGTGTCGTCGAAGAAGCGTCAGTCCGGTCAGGAGCCCGCGGTCGAGGCTTCGGACATCCACATGACCACGGTCGACCCCGCCAAGGAACTTCTCTTCGCGCGGCCCGGATTCCTGGTGCGCCGGCTGCACCAGATCCACGTCGCGATGTTCTTCGAGGAGTGCAAGTCGCAGAACGTCACGCCGGTCCAGTACGCGATCCTCACGGCCGTCTCGGTGCTGCCCGATCTGGACCAGACCTCGCTGGGCCAGGAGGTCGGCCTCGACCGCACGACCACCGCCGACGTGGTCAAGCGGCTCGAGGACCGCGGGCTGGTCGAGCGCCGGCCCAACCCGTCGGACAAGCGCACCCGCCACGTGCGCCTGACGGCCGAGGGACAGACGGTGGTGGACTCGCTGCGCGGCGACATGGCACGCGCGCAGGAGCGCCTGCTGGCGCCCTTGCGTCCGGCCGAGCGCACGATGCTGATGGACCTCATGAAGATCCTGGTCGAGGCCAACAACCAGTACAGCCGCACGGTGCTGCGCGCCATCTGAGGCGTGGCGAGCCGGCGTGCTCACAGCGGGTAGACCAGGTCGTTGGCGATGATCGTGGTGTCGTAGATGGCCTGGCGCTCCTGCAGCAGCAGCCGGCCGTCGACGCGCACGAAGCGGTCGTAGTAGGTGCCCGCCATGTGCACCGTGCTCGGGCCCTCGACCAGGGTCTGCAGCAGCAGGAAGTTGGCCTGCGCCTGCACCTCGCCGGCCTCCGATTCGGCGGTGACGCGCGTGTTGGTCACCAGGTGCAGGTTGTAGCGCGGCGCGAACATCTGCGTCTTGGCGATCGCCACCGCGCGGTCGTGCATCATGTTGCGCCCCTGCGCATACACCAGGCCGACCGGCATGCCGAGTTCGGCGTTCTCGCGCGCGGTCACGCGGTAGAGGCCGTCGGCGGCGAAGAACGCGGGCCAGGCCTCGACCTGGCCGGCATCGAGCACCGCGCAGTACTCGGCGTTGAAGTCTTCGATCTCGTGGCGCAGCGCGGTGGCGCGCGCCGGCTCGATGCGGCGTTCGCGGAACAGGGACTGGGTCGTTGCTTTCATGGCTTCAGAACCCCATCACTTCGCGGTAGTAGCCGTACATGGCGCGGATCGCGGCTTCCGAGATCAGCGAGGTGGAGCTGCCGACGTTGCCGGCGTCGAGCTTGAGCACATTGGTCTCGGTGCTGGACCGGCGCACGCCCTCCTGCACGAACTTCATCGCCTCGTTGTCTTCCAGGCCGAGGAAGCCGGCCGGGCCCATCAGGTTGCCCTGGCGCAGCCGGTGCTGCGTCATCTCCTCGGTGTCGTCCTCGTAGCCGAACATGGTCCACAGCATCAGCATGCTGTTGGGGCCGTTGGGCACGATCTGCCGCACGCCCAGCGTGTTCATCTCGCGCTGCACGATCAGGTTGGGCCAGATGGTCTGCATGGTCACCGACCAGGGCGAATCGAACTCCTTGACGAAGTCCAGGAAGCGGTCGTCGCGCAGGCGCATGCCCTCGTGGTACGAGCGCATCTCCTTCTTGTTCTCGTCGCTGATCGCGGCGTACTTGTCCTCCTTCTTGGCCGAGGCCATGGTGCCGTGGCGGCCGTGCACCGGGTCGGCGATCATCGCGGCGTCGTTGYCCGCGACCAGCAGGCCGAAGACGACCAGGAAGGAATGCAGCAGCGTCGCGTGGTAGGGGTCCTTGAGGTTCTCGTGGTACATCTTCCAGTTGCACGGCAGCTCGTTCTTGTAGTAGCCGTGCACCTTCAGGCGCTTGCCGTTGAAGACGACGTCGAAGTCCTTCAGGATCTCGGGCGTCATGTAGTCCTCGAGCGACTCCATGTCGCTCGCATAGGAGGCGAAGACCACGCCGTTGCGGGTCGCGACGTGCAGCTTGCGCAGGCCGTGGTCCTCGTTGCGGAAGTCCTTCGGCATCCCGCCCTGGCGGTTCACGCCGCGCTTGAAGGGCACGCCCTGCAGGTTGCCCTTGAGGTCGTAGGACCACTGGTGGTAGGGGCAGACGAACTCGGTCGCGTTGCCCTGGCTGTGGCGGCAGAACTCGGCGCCGCGGTGGGCGCAGCGGTTCTCGAAGACGTTGATCGAGCCGTCCGCCGCGCGCGACACCACCACCGGCGTGGCGCCGACATAGGAACGCTTGAAGTCCCCCGTGTTCGGCACCTCGGCCTCGAGGGCGACGAAGTTCCAGGAGCGGCCGCGAAAGATCTTCTCCATCTCCTCGTCGTACACGGCCTCGCTGGTGTAGACCCAGTCGGGAATGAAGTTCGCCGCGTCCTCGGGCCACTTGCAGGCGGCGAGCTCGGCGTCCTTGGTGCTGGGGGTGCGGTTGATGACCGCATGGGTGCTGTACATGGCGGGATCCAGTCAGGAGAGTGAGGGGCTGGCCGCGGCGGCCAGTGCGTCGCGCACCAGTTGCCGCGGGGGAATCGAGGTGTCGCGCAGCCGCGCGGGGTCGCAGGCGATGCGCTGTTCGACCAGGCTTCGAAGCGGCCGCAGGTCGCCGCCGGCGTTGACGCCGATCGCGTGCACGAGGCGGCCGGCCGCATCGACGCCGAGCAGCAGGAACTTCGGCGTGCCGTCGATCGCGGCCTCGCCGCGCAGGTGATAGGCGGCGGCCGCGGCGGGCAGCCCGAGCATCTGGATGTTGCAGCCGAACTGGTCGGTCCAGAACCAGGGCGTCGCGGCGGCCTCGGTCGGCACGCCGAGCATCGCCGCGGCGGCGACGCGGGCCTGCTCGTTGGCGCTCTGCCAGGATTCGAGGCGGATCTCTTCGCCGACCAGCGGCTGGACCTGGCTCGCGCAGTCGCCGGCGGCGTAGATGTTCGGTGCGCTGGTGCGGCATTGCGCATCGATGCGGATGCCGCCGTTCTGCGGATGCAGTTCAAGGCCGCAGCCCTCGGCCAAGGCGACCTCGGGTGTCTGCCCGATCGCGACCACCAAAAGCGGCGCATGGAGGGCGCTGCCGTCGTCCAGCCGCAGGGCCATGCCGTCCGTGTTCGGCGCGATCGAGACGCAGCTGCGGCCGAGCCGGAGGTCGACGCCCGCGCCGCGCACGCGCTGCGCGAGCCAGCCCGAAAACTCGGGTGGCACCGCGCGCGGCAGCACGCGGGCGGCGGCTTCGATGACGGTCACCTCGAGGCCCGCGGCGCGCGCGGTGGCGGCCGCTTCGAGGCCAAGGAAGCCGGCGCCGAGCACGGTCAGCGCGGACCGGCCGGCCATCGCAGCGCGCAGCGCCTGCGCATCGGCCAGCGTCCGCACATAGTGCACATGCGGCGTGCCTGGCGGCAGCGAGGGCAGCGTGCGCGCCCGCCCGCCGGTGGCGATCAGGCAGCGGCTGAAGGGCAGCACCTGCCCGTCGCTGCAGTGCGCCAGCCCGCGCTCGGCATCGAGCGACGCGATGCCGACGCCGAGCCGCAACTCGATCGCCTGGGCGTCGTGGAAGCCCGCGGGATGGATGCCGATGCGGCCGTCCATCGCGGCATCGGCCAGCACCGCCTTGGTGAGCGGCGGGCGCTCGTAGGGCGGCGAAGATTCGTCGCCGACCATCACGATGCGGCCCCGATGGCCGAGCGTGCGCAGCGCGGCGGCGGCCGTCGCGCCGGCCTGGCCGGCGCCGATGATCAGGAAAGGCGCTTCGTCGGTCATGGCCGCGCTCTCAGGCATCGACCAGGACGTCGCCGTCCTCGACCCGCACCGGATAGATCCGGATCGGCTGGGTGGCGGGCGCGCACATGGCCGCGCCGGTGCGCAGGTCGAAACGCGCCTGGTGCAACGGGCACTCGACGCAGCCGTCCTCCACGTAGCCATCGGACAGCAGCGCGTACTGGTGCGTACAGACGTTGTCCGTCACGTGGAATTCGCCGCCGCTGCGGAACAGCGCGAGCTGTGTCTCTCCCAGCGCGATCGGCATGACTTCGTCGTCTTGCAACTGACTCGCGGCAGCGATTCTGATCCAGGCCATGAGGCGTCCTTTGAAACGTACACTGAATTGATATCGTCAGTGTACTGAATAATATTTGAAGGGCGCAAGCGTTTTTCAGTTTCGCTTCGAAGACACAGGGTTTGCACTTATTCAGTGCGAATTCCCTATGTGATGCACCGAAACAAGCACTGGAAGCCGACGTTCTGGTGCACGGGAAAACACGAAGAAAATGTCGTTGACACGGAATAATCAACTCAGCATACTGACGATTCTCTGCCCCACATCCCAGGAGTTATTCATGCAAAGACGCCGCTTTTTCGAGAAGACCGGAGCGCTGGCGGGCCTCGCCACGCTCGCGGTTCCTGCCATCGCCCAGACCGCTCCGACCGTCAAGTGGCGCATGTCCACCAGCTGGCCCAAGAGCCTGGACACCATCTATGGTTCGGCCGATCGCCTGTGCAAGCGGGTGTCCGAACTGACCGAGGGCCGGTTCGAGATTCGTCCGTTCGCGGGCGGCGAGATCGTGCCGCCGGCGCAGAACATGGAGGCGGTGAGCAACGGCACCATCGAGTGCAACCACGTGCTGGCCTCGGCCTTCATCGGCAAGGACACCGCGATCGCCTTCGACACCGGCCTGGCCTTCGGCCTGAACGCGCGCCAGCACAACGCCTGGATGCACTTCGGCGGCGGCATGCCGCTGGTGCGCGCGATGTACAGGAAATACGGCATCGTCAACTTCGTCAGCGGCAACGTCGGCGTGCAGATGGGCGGCTTCTATCGCAAGGAGATCAAGTCGGTGGCCGACCTGCAGGGCCTGAAGATGCGCATCGGAGGCATCGGCGGCATGGTGCTCGAGAAGCTGGGCACGGTGCCGCAGCAGATACCGGCGTCGGACATCTACTCGGCGCTCGAGAAGGGCACCATCGACGCCGCCGAATGGATCGGCCCCTACGACGACGAGAAGCTCGGCCTGCAGCGCGTGGCCCAGCATTACTACGCGCCCGGCTGGTGGGAGGGCAGCGCCTCGATCACCTCGATGGTCAACGAGAAGGCCTGGGCCGCGCTGCCCGCTTCCTACAAGGCGGCTTTCGAATGCGCCTGCTCCGAAGAGACCATGAAGATGCTGGCCGACTACGACGCCCGCAATCCCGACGCGCTCAAGAAGCTGATCGGGCAGGGCGCCAAGCTGTCCTACTTCCCGAGAGACGTGATGGTCGCGGCGTTCAAGGCCTCCGAAGAACTGTGGGGCGAGCTGTCGGCCAAGAACCCCGAGTTCAAGGCGATCTTTCCCAAGTGGCAGCAGTTCCGCCAGAACGAGGCGAGCTGGTTCCGCGTGGCCGAGAGCGCGCTCGACAACTTCACCTTCGCTGAACTCGCGAAGAACAAGGGCTGATCGGGCCGAAGGAACTCATCGCCATGAACTCGCTGCTGCGCGCTTCGCGCCTGATCGACGCCCTGAACACGGCCGTCGGCAAGGCATCGTATTGGCTCATCCTGGTCGCGGTGCTGATCAGCAGCGGCAATGCGGTGGTCCGCAAGGCCTTCAACATGAGCTCGAATTCGCTGCTGGAGATCCAGTGGTACCTGTTCGCGGCGGTGTTCCTGCTCTGCGCCGGCTACACCCTGCTCAACAAGGAGCACGTGCGCGTCGACCTGATCCATTCGCGGCTCTCGCGGCGAAAGCAACTGTGGGTCGAGATCTTCGGCACGCTCTTCTTCCTCGCGCCGATGACCCTGTTGATCCTGGTGCTGTCCTGGGCGCCGTTCGTCGATGCGTACACCAGCGGCGAAGTCTCCTCCAACGCCGGCGGCCTGATCCGCTGGCCGGTGAAGCTGCTGATCCCGGTCGGCTTCGCCCTGCTGCTGCTGCAGGGGGTCTCCGAAGTGATCAAGGACGTGGCCGAACTGCGTGGCCTCGACGACAAGCTCGGCGCGCCGAATGCGGCCTGATGCGGCCGCACCCCCTGACCCCCCGGACCCACGATGATTGAATTCCTGACCACCTACATGGCGCCGATCATGTTCGCGTGCCTGGTGCTGCTGCTGCTGATCGGCTACCCGGTGGCCTTCGCCGTCGGCGCCAACGGGCTGATCTTCGGCCTCGTCGGCATCGCGCTCGGACTGATCGAGCCCTCCCTGTTCCAGGCCCTGCCCGAACGCGTCTTCGGCATCATGTTCAACGAGACGCTGCTGGCGATCCCGTTCTTTACCTTCATGGGGCTGATCCTCGAGCGCAGCGGCATGGCGGAGGACCTGCTCGACACCATCGGCCAGGTGTTCGGTCCGGTGCGCGGCGGCCTCGCCTACGCGGTGATCTTCGTCGGCGGCCTGCTCGCCGCCACCACCGGCGTGGTCGCGGCCTCGGTGATCTCGATGGGCCTGATCTCGCTGCCGATCATGCTGCGCTACGGCTACGACAAGCGGCTCGCCAGCGGCGTGATCGCCGCCTCCGGCACGCTGGCCCAGATCATCCCGCCGTCGCTGGTGCTGATCGTGCTGGCCGACCAGATGGGCAAGTCGGTCGGCGACATGTACGCCGGCGCGCTGGTGCCGGGGCTGGTGCTCACCGGCCTGTACGCGGTCTATGTCTTCGTCTACTCGATCGTCAAGCCGGAGGCGGCGCCCGCGCTGCCGCCGGAAGCGCGCACGCTGCGCGGCGGCGCGCTGGCGTTCAGGGTCCTGACGACGCTGGTGCCGCCGCTGGTGCTGATCTTCCTGGTGCTCGGCACCATCTTCCTGGGCATCGCGACCCCGACCGAGGGCGGCGCCATGGGCGCGGCCGGCGCACTGCTGCTGGCGCTCGGCCGGCGCAAGCTCTCGCTGCCGCTGCTGCGCCAGGCGATGGACAAGACCGCCAAGCTGACCTGCTTCGCGATCTTCATCCTGGTCGGTGCGACCGTCTTCGGCCTGGTGTTCCGCGGCGTCGACGGCGATCTCTGGGTCGAGCACCTGCTGCTGCACCTGCCGGGGGGGCAACTGGGCTTCCTGATCGTGGTCAACCTGATGGTCTTCCTGCTGGCCTTCTTCCTCGACTTCTTCGAGCTGGCCTTCATCATCGTGCCGCTGATCGCGCCGGTCGCCGACAAGATGGGCATCGACCTGATCTGGCTCGGCGTGCTGCTGGCGGTCAACATGCAGACTTCCTTCATGCATCCGCCGTTCGGCTTCGCGCTGTTCTACCTGCGTTCGGTGGCGCCGAAGGAGGTGCTGACCAGCGACATCTACCGCGGTGCGATCCCGTTCGTGCTGATCCAGCTGGCGATGGTCGGGCTGGTGATCGCCTTCCCGGGCATGGTGACCGGCAATGTTCACAAGGCGGCGAAAATCGACCTCGACACGATCAAGATCGAGATGCCGCACCAGGGCGAAGGCAGCCCGTCGGCCTACCCGGGCGACGACGCCCCCTCGCCGTTCGACAGCAGGAAGCCTTGAGCATGGACACCACTCACCCCCATCACACCGGCGACCCGGACGCGCAAGGCGTGGGCGCGCGCGTGCTGCGCAAGGAAGACGCGCGCCACCTGCACGGCAAGGGCCAGTTCGTCGCCGACATGAGCCTGCCGGAACTCAGCGAGGTCGCCTTCCTGCGCAGCCCGCTGGCGCACGCCAGCATCGTCTCGGCCCGGCTGCCCGAAGCGGGCGCCGAGCGCGTCGTGCTGCGCGCGTCGATGCCCGATGCGCGCGACATCGTGGCCGACTCCACGCTGCCCACCTACCAGCCGTCGGCGCAGCCGCCGCTGGCTTCGGGCAAGGTCCGCTTCGTCGGCGAGCCGGTGGCGATGGTGTTCGCCCGCACGCGCGCCGAGGCCGAAGACCTGGCCGAGCAGATCGAGATCGAGTACGACGAGCTCCCGGTCTACGCCGACGCCGACAGCGCGCGCGCCGCCACCGGCGAACTGATCCACCCGCAATGGCGCGACAACACCTTCGTGACGCTGCACGCCGACAAGGAGTTCGAGGCGCATGCCGCCCAGGCCTCGCTGGTGGTGCGGCGCGAGGTCTCGCTGGCCCGCCAATGCATGGTGCCGATGGAAGGCAAGGCCGTGCTGGCCTACTGGGACCACCAGGCCGACCAGCTGGTGGTGGTGAGCGCCACCCAGGTGCCGCACATGATCCGCACCGTGCTGGCCGAATGCCTGGGCCTCGAGCAGGGGCGGGTGCGGGTGATCTCGCCCGACGTCGGCGGCGCCTTCGGCTACAAGTGCGTGCTGCAGCAGGAAGAGCTCTGCGTGGCCTGGCTGGCCAAGACCTACCGCAGGCCCTTCCGCTACCTCGAGGACCGGCGCGAGCACCTGATCGCCGGCGCCAACACGCGCGAGCACAGCTACCAGATGACCGCCTACGCCGATGCGCGAGGCCGCCTGCTCGCGCTCGACGCCCGCATCACGATCGACGGCGGCGCCTATTCCGTGTGGCCGTTCACGATCGGGCTCGAACCCGGCCAGGCGGTGGGCAACCTGCCAGGTCCCTATGCCTTCCGCGGCTACCGTTGCGTGACCGAGTGCGTCGCCACCAACAAGCCCGGCTTCGTGCCCTACCGCGGCGTGGCGCGCACCGGGGTCTGCTTCGCGATGGAGCTCACGCTCGACGCCATCGCCCGCGCGGTCGGCCGCGAGCCGTGGGAGGTCCGGCTTGAGAACCTGGTACCGGCCTCGGCCATGCCCTATGTCAATGTCGCCAACAAGCACTTCGACAGCGGCGACTATCCGGCCAGTCTGGTCAAGGCGCGCGACATGATCGGCGTCGATGCCGTGCGGCGGCGCCAGGGCGAGACGCAGCCGGATGGCCGGCTGATCGGCGTCGGCTTCGCCACCTACACCGAGCAGTCGGCGCACGGCACCTCGGTGTTCGCGTCCTGGGGCACGCCGGTGATCCCTGGCTTCGATTCGGCGACGGTGCGGATCACGCCCGACGGCGGACTCGAGATCCGCGTCGGCGTGCATTCGCACGGCCAGGGCATGGAGACCACCTTCGCCCAGATCGCGCACGAGATCCTCGGCGTCGACATCGCCCACATGAAGCTGGTGCACGGCGACACCGGGCAGACGCCGTTCTCCACCGGCACCTATGCGTCGCGCTCGCTGGTGATGTCCGGCGGCGCGGTGGCGCGCGCCTGCAAGGCGCTGGCCCCGCGCATCCGGCATATCGGCGCCCACCTGCTGGGCAGCACGCCGGAGACGGTCGTGCTCGCCGGCGGGCGCATCGCGGCCGGCGAGCGGAGCGTCTCGGTGGCCGAGGTGGCGCAGGCCTGGTACCTGCGCCCCGACCGCCTGCCGCCCGACGTCGACCCGGCCGGGCTCGAGGTGACGACCGGCTTCAAGCCCAAGGTCGACACCGGCGCCTTCACCTACGCGACCCATGCGGTGACGGTGGCGGTCGACCCCGAGACCGGGCACGTCGAGATCCTGGACTACGTGATCGTCGAGGACTGCGGCACCATGATCAACCCGATGGTGGTCGAGGGCCAGACCTATGGCGGCGTGGCGCAGGGCATCGGCACCGCGCTCTACGAGGAGACGCCCTACGACCGCAACGGCCAGCCGCTCGCCTCCACGCTGGCCGACTACATGCTGCCGGGCGCGACCGAGGTGCCGGCCATGCGCATCCACCACTTCGAGACCCCGTCGCCGCACACCGAGTTCGGCGCCAAGGGGATGGGCGAGGGTGGGGCGATCGCGCCGCCGGCCGCCATTTTCAACGCGGTGAACGACGCCCTGCGGCCACTGGGCGCTGAAGTGTCTCAGACCCCGTTGACACCCCGCCGCCTGCTGGAGGCGATCGAGGCGGCGCAGGTCGTCGAGAAGAAAAAGAAGGCTGCATGAGGAACGCCAGATGAAAGCCGCGAGCTTCGAATACCAACGCCCCGCGACGCTGCAGGACGCCTTGCGTGCCTTGGCCGACGCCGGCGGCGCCGCCAAGGTGATGGGCGGCGGCCAATCCCTCGGGCCGATGCTGAACCTGCGCCTGGCGCGGCCGAAACAGGTGGTCGACGTCTCCTCGCTCGGCGAGCTGCGACAGGTCACGGCCGAAGGCGACCTGCTGCGCATCGGCGCGGCCGTGACGCATGCCGAGATCGAGGACGGCGTGCACCCCTTGCTGCGCGACGGCCTGCTGCAGTCGGTGGCCGCCGGCATCGCCTACCGCGCGATCCGCAACCGCGGCACGCTCGGCGGCAGCCTCGCGCATGCCGACCCGGCGGCCGACTGGGTGCTGGCGATGGCCGCCCTGGGCGCCCAGATCGAGATCGCCTCGCCGGCCGGCACCCGCCGCGTGACCATGGAGCGCTTCATGCATGGCGCCTACACCACCGAACTGGCCGAGGGCGACGTGCTGTCGGCAGTTCTTGTTCCCAAGCTGGGCATGGCGGCGCGCTGGGGCTATTTCAAGTTCTGCCGCAAGACCGGCGAGTTCGCGGAGGCCAGCTGCGCGGCGGTGTTCGATCCCTCGCGCAAGCTCGCGCGCATCGTGCTCGGCGCGCTCGATGGCGCGCCGCAAGCCTTGCCGGCCCTTGCCGCGGAGGTGGCGCGGACCGCCGCCATGCCGTCGCGCGAAACCCTTCGATCGGCCGTTGCCGCGGCGCTGCCGGGCAAGGATGCGGTCGATCGCAAACTGAGGGTCGCGGCGGTCGAGCGCTGCCTGCACCAGATCTTCATTCCGGAGCTTTGCACATGACGACCATCGCCGTCGAACTCAACGGCCGCGCGCTGCATCGCGACGTGCCCGCGCGCATGCACCTCGCCGACTTCGTGCGCGAAGAAGGCCGCCAGACCGGCACCCACCTGGGCTGCGAGCACGGCGTCTGCGGTGCCTGCACGGTGCTGGTCGACGACCGGCCAGTGCGCTCGTGCATCGCTTTTGCGGTGGCCTGCGACGGCCGGAAGGTGACCACGGTCGAGGGCTACGACCACGACCCGGTGATGGCGCTGCTGCGCCCGGCGTTCTCGCGCCACCATGCGCTGCAGTGCGGCTACTGCACGCCCGGCATGCTCGCCACCGCACGCGACATCGTGCTGCGTTTCCCCGATGCGGACGAGGCCCGGGTCCGGCTCGAGCTGTCGGGCAACCTGTGCCGCTGCACCGGCTACGTGGGCATCGTGGCGGCCATTCGCGACGTGCTCGACCAATGCCGCGACGGCGGCCACGCCGGCATCGCGTCGATGCGCGAAGCGCTGCAGGCCCAGGGCTGCAAGGCGTCGCCGATCGCCACTGCGCCGGGCTTCGCGGCCTTCGAGGCCGCGGACACCGGCGTCGCCGCGGTGGCTGCGGCACCGCGCGGCGAGCCGGCGTCGACGGATGCGGCTTCGGCCAACGGCACCCGCATCCAGGGCCAGTTCTCGGTGCCGTTCCCGGCCGCCGAGGTCTGGCGCTTCATGGCCGACCTGCCGGCCGTCGCCGCCTGCCTGCCGGGCGCCGAACTGACCGAACACGCCGGCGACCGCGTGAAGGGCCGGGTGGCGATCAAGTTCGGGCCGATGTCGGCCAGCTTCAACGGCGCCGCGCGGCTCGACCGCGACGACAGCACGCGCAGCGCGGTGCTGAAGGGCGCGGGCCAGGACTCGCTGAGCCAGTCGCGCGCCAACGGCGACGTCGCCTACCGCCTGACGGAGGTGTCGCCGAGCGCGACCCGGGTCGACGTCGACCTGCTCTATTCGCTGCAAGGCCCGCTGGCGCAGTTCTCGCGTTCGGGCCTGGTCAAGGACTTCGTCGGCCGCCTGATCCAGGAGTTCGGCAAGAACGTGGCGCTGCGCATGGACCCTGCGCGCGCGGGCGAAGCCCCCTTGCCGCCGGCGCGCCTGAATGCCTTCAGCATGGGCCTCGGCGTTCTGTGGTCGCGCATCCGCCGCTGGTTCGGAGCCGGCGACTAGCCCGCAGTCTTCTCGTGTTTCCCGGCATCCCGGCGCGCTTCGAAGGATTCGCGCCGAGGGCGCAGCTTTGTCCGTTGATTGGTCTTTTTGATTTTGGAGAGAACGATGATGAATGGCTCGCTTGCTAGAACTCTTCGCGCAGCGCTCGCGTGCTGCATCGGCCTCGGCGCGATGGCCGCGGCCTGCGCCCAGGCCCCCGAGAAGCTGAAGGTCCGGCTCGACTGGACGCCCTGGGGCGTGCATGCCGCGGTGCACCTGGCCCAGCAGAAGGGCTGGTTCAACGCGGCCGGGCTCGACGTCAGCCTCGAGGACGGCAACGGCTCGGTGACCACGGTGCAGCTGGTCGGCGGCGGCGACCAGTTCGATGTCGGCCACGCGGCGCTGGCCTCGATGATGATCGCGCGCGACAAGGGCGTGCCGGTGAAGGCGGTCGCGGTCTTCGCGCGGCTCAGCGACGTCGGCCTGCTGGTGCCGAAGGACGGCGGCATCCAGGGCCCCAAGGACCTGAAGGGCAAGAAGGTCGCCTACACCGCGGGCTCGCTGGAGGCGCCGTTCATCGACGCCTTCCTAGCCGCCGGCGGCCTGAAGCGCAGCGACCTGGAACTGGTCGGCGTCGATGCCGCGGGCAAGGCCGCCACCTATGCCGCGGGCCGCACCGACGCGGCGTTCTCGACCATCCCGTTCTTCCTGCCCGTGGTGTCGCTGACGCGGCCTTCGGATGCGATCCGCTTCGCCGACTACCAACTCAACATGCCGAGCTTCGGGCTGTTCGCCACCGAGGACAAGCTCAAGGCGCGCGGTCCGGCCATCGGCAAGTTCGCGAGTGTCGTGGCGGCTTCGTGGGCCTACGTGCTGAACGGCCACGAGGACGAAGCGGTGGAGGCCATCGTCGCGCAGCGGCCGCAGGCCAAGCTCGACAAGAAGGTGGTGCGGGCGCAGATCGACGCGCTGCGGCCCTTCTTCCAGTCGCCGGCGGCGGCCGGCCAGCCGATCGGCGTTCCCGTGGCTGCGGATTGGACGATCGCGGTGAAGACGCTGACCGATGCCGGCCTGATCAAGTCGATCAAGGACGGCAAAGACTTCTTCGTGCCGGGCCTGGTGCGGCCGGTGGTGCTGCGCGGAGGTGCTCAATGAGCCGCCGGGCCGCTCCCAAGGCGAATACCGGAGCGCTGCTGCGCGGAGGTGCTCAATGAGCCGCCGGGCCGCTCCCAAGGCGAATACCGCAGCGCTGCTGCGCGGAGGTGCTCAATGAGCGCTGCGGCGATCCACGCGGACGGCGTCCGCAAGGTCTACCCCGGGGAGCGCGCGCTGACCGCGCTGGACGGGATCTCGCTGGACATCCGGCCGGGCGAGTTCGTCAGCATCCTCGGGCCCAGCGGCTGCGGCAAGAGCACCTTCCTGCGCTGCGTCGCCGGCCTGGAGCCGGTGACGGCCGGAACGCTCAGCGTCGACGGCCGACCGGTGGCGGGGCCGCCCGACCACCTGGGCATGGTGTTCCAGCGCGACGCGCTGCTCGAATGGCGGACCATCGAGCGCAACATCCTGCTGCCGATCGAGTTCGCCCGCAAGCCGACCCAGGCCTACCGCGCGGCCATGGCGCAGCTGCTGAAGCTGACCGGCCTCTCGGACTTCGGCGACCGCTATCCGCGCGAGCTGTCGGGCGGCATGCGGCAGCGGGCCGCGATCTGCCGTGCGCTGATCGACCAGCCGGGCCTGCTGCTGATGGACGAGCCCTTTGGCGCCCTCGATGCCCTGACGCGCGACCAGATGAACGTCGAGCTGCAGCGCATCTGGCTCGAGACCCGCAACACCGTGATGTTCGTGACGCACGGGATCTCGGAGGCGGTGTTCCTCGCCGACCGGGTGGTGGTCTTCTCGCCCCGGCCGGGCCGCATCGCCGACATCATCGAGGTCGACCTGCCGCGGCCGCGCCGTCTGGCGGTGCGCGAGACGGCGCAGTTCGGCGCCTACACGGGGCGCATCCGCGACCTGTTCCACGACATGGGGCTGATCAACGAAGAGCCCGCCCACGCCCTCGAGGAGGCTGCCTGATGAACCCGTGGATGGCCAAGGCCAGGCAATGGCTGCTGGGCGCGCTGTCGATCGTCGCCTTCCTCGCGGTCTGGGAAGTGCTGGTGCGGGTGCTGCACGTGCGGCCGGTGACGCTGCCGCCGCCGACCGCGATCCTCGGCGAGCTCGCCGGCGAGTGGCGCTGGTACCTGGACCACGCGCTCTACACCCTGCTGACCACGCTCGGCGGCTTCGTGCTGTCGGTGCTGGTCGGCGTGGCGCTGGCGATGCTGCTGGTGGGGTCGCGCTGGTTCGAGCATGCGATCTACCCGCTGATCGTGGCCCTGAACAGCGTGCCCAAGGTGGCCATCGCGCCGCTGTTCGTGATCTGGCTCGGCACCGGCTCCGAGCCCAAGATCGCGATCGCCTTCCTGATCGCGGTCTTCGCGGTGATCGTCGACGCGGTGCACGGGCTGCGCTCGGTGCCGCAGGACGTGCTGGACCTCGGCACCGTGCTGAAGGGGTCGACGCTCGACTTCTTCTTCAAGGTCAGGCTGCCGTGCGCGCTGCCCTCCATCCTGACGGGCATGAAGGTGGCGATCTCGCTGTCGCTGGTGGGCGCCATCGTGGGCGAGTTCGTCGCGTCGCAGCGCGGCCTCGGCTATGTGATCCTGAGCGCGCAGGGGACCTTCGACACGCCTCGGGTGTTCGCGGCGGTGTTCATGCTGGCGATCCTCGGCATCGTGCTCTATGGCGGCCTGGCCTGGGCCGAGCGGCGCGCCACGCCCTGGCGCCGCATCGATGCCTAGGCCTGTGGGCGATGAGGCCGCAGCCGCGCGGTCAGTCGCCGAATTGAACCAGCGACCCCTCTTTCCTGCGTTCAGTCAAGCTCGACGCCCCCGGTCGGTCGATTGTCCGGGGCTGCCTCACGGACGATCAGAGGCGGTCACTCTTGATCAATCAACAAAACAGCAAACACAGATTGACACTTGATGCCGATGGAGTCATCGCCCTGCTCGGAGGGCCCCGAAGCGGGCTCGGCCGTGACCCGGGGATTTCGACTTCGTAACATTGATCTGGCGCAATTCAGGCGTGCGACTCGGCCTTAGGATTTCGGTTGGGTTCTGAAGTGTGGTGGTCAACGCGCCGATGCCGAAGGAAGGCCCCGTGCAGGTCTCGAAGAGCTCGCGGCAGGGCCTGCGACAGCCTAGAAGAATCAACCGCCAGGAGCACTGTCATGGCCAAGACCGGCAAGAACGAGCGCGCGAACGCATCGCCTCGAACGGCAACGCCTTACACGTCCGTCGAGGAGCGGCGCTCCAAGGGAAAGGCGTTGCGCGACAAGGTGCCGCGCGCGGCGCATGCGGGGTGGAAGGCGCCGAAGGACCGGCGCGATCCGATCGAGCTCCTGGTCGAGACCAACGAGGGCCGCATGATGGACCTGGTCCCGATTCGCTTCGGGCGCATGTCTGCGTCGCCGTTCGCCTTCTACCGCGGCGCTGCCGCACTGATGGCCGCGGACCTCGGCACGACACCGAGCAGCGGGATCCGGGTGCAGGCGTGCGGCGATGCCCACCTGATGAACTTCGGCGGCTTCGCGACACCGGAGCGCAACGTGATCTTCGACATCAATGATCTCGACGAGACGCTGCCGGCCCCCTGGGAGTGGGATCTCAAGAGGCTTGTTGCGAGCGTGGTGATTGCGGCGCGGCATCTGCGACTTCCCGACAGCGATGCGGCACGCGTAGCGACGGATATCGCGCGCGAGTATCGCGAACGGATGGCCGACTACGCGTCCATGCGGGCCCTCGATGTCTGGTACGACAAGATCGATCTGCAGCGCTACGCGGATCGGTCGGTCGATCCGGAACTCCTGCAGAGAATCCGCAAGCGGATGGCAGATCGGATCGAAGCAGAACGACGCAAGAGTGTCCCCGACCATCTGTACCCGAAGCTGGTTTCGCACGAGGGCGCCACGCCGAGGATCAAGGACGAGCCGCCGCTGATCTTCCATCCGACCGGCGAACAGGCCCTCGGCCTGGAGTCGGGGTATGCCGAAGCGATCGCCTCCTACAGAGAGAGCTTGCCCGAGCAGACGCGGACGCTGTTCGACCGGTTTCATTTCTTCGACCTGGCCATCAAGGTGGTCGGCGTGGGCAGTGTCGGCACCATGTGTGCTGTCGCACTGTTCATGGCGGCCGACGACGACCCGCTGTTCCTGCAGGTGAAGGAGGCACGCCCCTCGGTGCTCGAGGCCTATGCGGGGAAGAGCCGCTACTCGAACCACGGCCAGCGCGTCGTGATGGGCCAGCGCATGATGCAGGCGGCGAGCGACGTGTTCCTCGGATGGACCCGGGGAATGAACGGCCGTGACTACTATGTGCGCCAGCTTCGCGACATGAAGATGTCCGCGGTCATCGAGGATTGGGACACGGGCGTGTTGCGGCAATATGGGCGCATGTGCGCTCACGCGCTGGCCCGCGCGCACGCTCGTTCGGGTGATGCCGCGATGATCCACGGCTACATGGGTTCGGGGCAGACCTTCGACGACGCCATCGGTGAGTTCTCGGTCGAGTACGGCGACCAGAACCGCAGCGACTATCGGGCGTTCGTGCAGGCCGTGCGGGAGAAGCGCGTCGATGTCATCGTCGAAGGCTAGCGTGGCGTGCCCAAGACGATGGAACCGAAGCGAACCGTGAACGCGACCTGATGCCGGGGTGCGGGCCGCCCCGTCGACCTTGCCCTGGGCAAGAGTGCTCAGCGTCCCATGCGGGCGTCGTAGCCGCGCGAAACGCGATCGATCAGCGCCGGATCGCGCGCGCCCGTGGCGTCGAACTGTACGCGCACGCTGCCGTCTGCCTGCTGGCGGACGGTGGCCGTCACCGTGCCCGCTCCGAGTTGGCCGACGATGGTCCCGCCGCGGTGGTCCTCGACGCTGATGGTCAGCCCCTGGTCGCGCATCGCGCCCGCGGCTGCGGAGAAGGAGCGGTCGAAGCTGGCCGGCGCCATGCCGGGCACGGGGTAGCCGTAGTAGTAGCACCCCGACAGGGCCAGCGCGGCGGCGCAGGCAAGGGCGCTTGCCACGCGCCTGGCGGTGCCGCCTCCGCGGACCGCGGGTCTGGTTGGATGAGCTTGACGCGGATCGCGCTCGCCGAGCGATCCTTCGCGATTGACCATGGAACTGCTCATGACGTCCCTTTCGTCGTTGTGCCGGGCTTTCGCCCACGCGTCGGAGCCCATTGTCACGTCCCGGAGGGATTTCTCCAATTCCGCGTCGGCCGCCGTCGGGATCGTTTCGGCGCCTTGCCCTCAGCGTGGCGCGGGCTCGCCGAGCAGGAACCCGATGGCGCTGCGCCACCAGGCCTCGTCCACGTATCGGATCCAGTCGTTGTGGTCGGCGGTCCGCACCACCTCGAGCCGCTTGGGACCGGGCAGCGCCTCGTACAGCGCCGTGCCGAAGCGGGCAGGAACGATCCGGTCACGCTCGGCGACCACCACCAGCACGGGGCGGCCGATGGATGCCAGGTGGGCGGCGCTGTCGTAGCGATCGCGCAGCAACCACGTCACCGGCAGCCACGGATAGTGGTGGGCCGCGACGTGTTCGAGCCTGTCCCACGGCGTGATGAGCATCAGGGCCGCGACGTGGTCGCGTTGCCGATCGGCCGCCGCGGCCGCCACGCCGGCGCCCAGCGATTCGCCGATGAGCAGCACCGGCGCGCCGTGCAGCCGATGGGCCAGCGCGATGGTCTGCTCGGCATCCTCGACCAGGCTGCGCTCGCCCAACGCACCGTCGCGCGGACCGTAGGCCGGGTATTCGGCCAGGATCACGCGCAGGCCGAGGCGGGCGAGCGCCGCGGCGTAGTAGCCGCGATGCCCGGCATGGCCTGCATTGCCGTGGAACACGAGGGCGGTGCCGCGCGCGGGGCCTTCCGGTTCCGCCACCAGACCGCGAAAGTCGCCCTCGGCCGGCCAGGCGGCGAGGCCGGCGGACTCCATCTCGGCGGCTGGCGCCCGGGCGGGGTAGTAGAGCAGACGGTCCTGGAACATGGCGGGCGCTGCCAGCGCGATCACGCAGGCGGTGGCGAGCCAAAGCATGATCGCAGCAGGTTTCATCCAGGCCCGGTTCGGTGATTCGACGGCGAATCGTCATCCTTCGGCGAAGGCGATGCGCTGTCAACCCCGGATTCGCGCGCATCGTGTCTGTGCCCAGGCCCGGGGCGTCAGGGGCGCGCCGCGGCCGCCACCCCATACATCGCCAGCGCCGCCATCACCACGGCAGTGAATCCGATATGGATCGCGAGCAAGGTGGCCAGCACCGCCGCGGTGACGGAGGCGCAGCCGTTGATGCCCCAGGCCCAGGGAATGAGCCGGGCATCGGCGGCCTCCACCCTGGCGAGGCCGAGGGGAAAGGGCATGCCCATGAAGAATGCCAGCGGGGCGATGAGCGCCGCCGAGATCAGGATTCGCACCGCGTCGGGGAGGCCCATCGCGTGCTGGAAGAGCCAGGGCAGCAGGAGCAGGCACAGCGCCGCCGACACGGCGATGGCGCCCACCACCGCCGGCACCGGAGACCCCTTCAGCCGACCCGACACGCGGCTGCCGATGCCGGCGAACAGCAGGAACGCGAACAGCACGACGGCGATCGCATACAGCGGATGGCTCAGGAACAGGACGAACTTCTGGATGAACGCGATCTCGATGAACATGAAGCCGAAGCCGATCGCCAGGAAGTAGGCCAGCACGCGCCCACGCGATCCGGTGCTTGGCACGCCCCGACCGTGCGGCGCGCCCGTCCGCGCGACCCAGGCCAGCGGCAGCCCGATCAGCAGCAGGCTCGCGACCACCGCCTGCGCCAGCGTTGCAACCAGCACCGGATAGCCCCATTCGAGCAGCGGCAGGCCACCCTGCCCCTTGAGCGAGAGGAGCTCCGGCAGCGAACGCCACTTGAAGAAGTGGAAGAAGTGCGGCTTGTCGTCGGTGGCCGGTTCGATGTGGAACTTGTAGCGCGCCATGAACGCGTCGCGGTCCGGACCCAGCAGCGCCTGCGCGCCGTCGAACAGGTCCGGGCCTTCGACCACGTTGAAGCGATTCGCCTCGTCGCGCCGCATGCCGGGGTAGAAGGCCACATCGAAGGAGCGGGCGACGCAGAAGCCCTTGATCGCAGCGATGTCCTCGGGGGTCCACGCGCCGTTCTTGACCAGCAGCGTGCTGGTCTTCCAGCTTCGTATCAACGCCAGCCGCGAGCCGGGGTCGGCGATGCCCGATCGCTCCAGCGCCACCACTGCGGCGGCGAAGAGCTTGAGTGCATCGCGCGGCGGCAGCGTGACCCAGCGCGTGACCGCCAGCAGGCCGCCGGGCTGCAGGTGGCGCAGGTCGTCCTGCAAGGCCTCGACCGTGTAGAGATAGTTCTCGGCGAGCGCGTAGAGGCCGGCCGAGGACGCACTGAAGGAATCGAGCAGCGCCACCTGGATGAGGTCGTAGCGGTCGTGGCTGGCGGCAACGAAGCCGCGCGCCTCGGCCACGTGCACGCGCGCCATCGGCCCGTAGACACCGCCTGCCGCGGCCGCGAACCGGCCCTGCACCAGTTCGACGACCTGGGGATTCAACTCCACCGCGTCGATGCGGCGTGCGCCGTGATAGTGCGCCTGCAGCACGTCCGCCCCGGCGCCGGCGCCCAGCACCAGCACGCGCGGCTGCCGCAGCAGGTGATAGGGCAGCGCGGAGCTGATCTGGTCCAGGTGCGCCAGGGAGCTGCGCCGGCCGTCGAAGCGCGTCAGCGCGTTGAGTCCTTCGCCGTCGGTGAAGACGCCCCATTGCGGCGGTGGCTCGGTCGATGCAGTGAGGCTCAGGCCGGGCGCGTGGCGCAGCGGAATGCGCGGGCTCTCGACCACGCTCACGAGGCCCAGCGGGCTCGACCGCTGCGCCACCACCCGGGCGCCGGGGATGCGCAGGGTCTGCGACAACTCCTTGTAGGGCGACATGACGGGCGCCAGCCACGCCGCGGGCAGCAGCAGGACTGCGCCGGCGAGCGCCACCATGGCGAGCACCGGCCAGCGCCGCCGCCCGCCGCATTCGATCCACCCGACTGCCGCCGCGACGCACCCCAGCGCGCCGACCAGCTGCAATGCGTCGGCCGGCGACAGCACGAAGAGCAGCGCCACGATCCCCAGGCTTCCCGCGCCGGCACCGAGGATGTCGACGCTGTAGATGCGCGACAGCTCGCCGCGAAAGCGTTGCAGGGTCATGCACACGCAGGCGCCGGCGCACAGGAAGGGCAGCAGGAGCAGCAGGTAGACGGCCAGCAGGTAGGCCGGCTGGCGCGGGTCCCAGAGGATCTCGAGCGGGTTGAACGGCACGCGCTGGGCCACCACGAAGCAGCCGACCGCAGTGAGCCCGAAAGCCGCGGCGGCGGCGCAGAACAGCGGCGCGAATCGCTGCTGGACCGCGTGCTGCGCCAGGGTCAGCAAGGCGCCGCTGGCACCCCAGCCGAGCAGCGCGAGGCTGATGATCATGTAGGCGAAGTGGTGCCACAGGATGATCGAGAACAGTCGCATCAGCAGGATCTCGTAGGCCAGCGCGGCGGCCGAGACCAGGGCCACGGCGATCAGCGGCGCGGCGGTCATCGGCGCTCCGGGCTCAGCGCTGCTGCCCGGTCAGCGGAACGAAGGCCACCGGCAGGATCTGCCGCGTCGACACCGTGCCGTCCTGGTTCTTCTCGATCAGCATCAACTGCTGGACCAGGAACGGCGCGCCCACCGGAATCACCATCCGGCCGCCGGGCTTGAGCTGGCGGATGAGGGGCGGCGGGACGTGGCTGGCCGCCGCGGTGACGAGGATGGCGTCGTAGGGCGCGTGTTCCTCCCAGCCGTGGTAGCCGTCGCCCAGGCGCACCTGGACATTGGCGTAGCCCAGTTTCTGCAGCCTTTGCGTGGCCTGCAGCCCCAGCGGCTCGATGATCTCGATGGTGTAGACCGTGCGGGCCAGCTGCGCCATCACCGCCGCCTGATAGCCGGAGCCGGTCCCCACCTCGAGCACCTTGTCGCCCGGCTCCGCCTTGGCCAGGTCCGTCATCAGCGCCACGATGTAGGGCTGCGAGATGGTCTGCCCATGGCCGATCGGTACCGGCCGGTTCGCGTACGAGAAAGCGACCTGGTCGGCGGGCACGAACTCGTGCCGCGGCACCTTGGCCATGGCCGCCATCACGCGCGCGTCGAAGGCGGGCCGGCCGGTGTCGGCGCGGGTCTGGCGAGCCAGCGCCGCGATGTCCTCCGTCATCTGCCGGCGCTCGGCTGCGAAGTCCGGCGTGGCCGCGGCAAGGGCTCCTGTCGTGGCCAGGAGAAGCGCCGAAGCCATTGCGCGGACCATGGACGTGACCATCGTCCGGCGATCATGGCCGAGCGCGAAACCGCGGTCCAGCGCGGACCGCAAGGCCATGGTCGCGAAGAGGGCGTGTCCTAGGCGGCCTGCTCCCGAAGGGCATTCCTCCTGCGCACCTGAAAGATGAACGCGACCACCTGCCAGGTGACGAAGGCGGCGATCAAGGCCAGCAGCGTGCCGCTGATGGGCCGCGTGAGGAAGGTCGTGAAACTCCCGCGGCTCAGGAGCAGCGCGCGGCGGAAGTTCTCCTCCAGCATGGGCCCGAGGATGAAGCCGAGCATCAGCGGGGCGGCGTCGAGCTCCAGCCGCATGAACATGTAGCCCATGAAGCCGAACGCAGCCGTGATGAAGACGTCCTCCAGGTTGTTGTTGACGCTGTAGGTGCCGATGCAGCAGAAGAACAGGATCGACGGGAACAGCACGCTGTAGGGAATCTTGAACACCGACAGCCAGTAGCGCACCAGCGGCACGTTCAGGACCAGCAGGAAGACGTTGCCGACCCACATGCTGGCCACCAGGCCCCAGAAGAGCTCGGGGTGGCTGGCGATCATGTTCGGCCCGGGCTGGATGCCCTTGATGATGAAGGCGGCCAGCATCAGCGCCATCACGGCGTTCTCCGGGATGCCGATGCTCATCAGCGGGATGAAGCTGGTGCGCGCGGCGGCTTCGTCGGCCGCAGCCTGGCCCGCCACGCCCTCGATGCAGCCGGTGCCGATCTCGTGCTTGTACTTGCTGACTTTCTTGTCGATCGCATACGCGGCGAACTGGGCGATCGTGGGACCGCCGCCGGGCAGGATGCCCAGGAAGGAGCCGACCACGCTGCCGCGCAGCGCGCTGGGGATGATCCGCTTGAATTCCGCCCAGGTGGGGATCAGGTTGATCTTGCCGTTGAAGGGCGAGCGTTCTTCCCGGGCATCGAGGTTCTTCGTGATCTCGGCGATACCGAAGCAGCCCAATGCGATGCTCACGACGCCGACGCCGTCCACCAGGAAGGGCAGGTCCATGGTGAAGCGCTGGGCGCCGCTGTTGACGTCGGTGCCGATCGTGCCCAGAAGCACCCCGATCATGCACATGGCCAGCCCGTTGAGCAGGCTGCCCGTGGTGACGAAACTCACGCACACGAAGCCGACCATCATCATGGCGCAGTAGTCCGCCGGACCGAACAGGAAGGCCACTTCGCCCAGCGTGGGAGCCAGAAACGACAGCACCAGGATGGCGACCGTGCCGCCGATGAAGCTCGAGACGCCCGCGGTGAACAGCGCCAGGCCGGTCTTGCCCTTGAGCGTCATCTGGTAGCCGTCGATGCAGGCCACGATGCTGCTGGCGTGCGGGATCTTCATCGTGATGGCACTCACGCTGTCCCCGTACTGCGCGCCGTAGTAGATGCCGGCCAGCATGATGAGCGCGCCGGTGGTTGGAATCGAGTAGGTCAGCGGCAGCAGCAGGCTGATGGTGGCCAGCGGGCCCAGGCCCGGCAGCAGACCGACGAGCGTGCCCACGGTGCAGCCGATGGCACAGTACATCAGGTTCTGGATGGTCAGGGCGTGCGAGAAGCCGAACGCCAGGTTGTTCAGGACGTCCATCAGTAGAGGGGCAGGTTCAAGCCGAGGAGTTTTTGAAGGAGCAGGGCCATCGTGACCAGGCCGGCGGAGATCTTGACGTTGCGCACCCACGAATAGGAGGTGCCGGCCAAGGTGGAGAAGAAGACCATGAAGACGATGCCCGCGATCATGTTCAGGTACATCGAAAGCCCCGCGAAGCCGCAGAGGCTCACCATGATGATGGCGATGTTCCTGAAGTTCAGGCCCAGGTGCACGCGTTCGACGAAGAACGATCGGACCACGGTCACGATGCTGATCAGGAGCAGCATGGCGCTCACCATTGCGGGAAACAATCCCGGCCCCGCGCGGCTGAAGTCGCCGATCGGGTAACGCAGAGCCTGCAGGCCGAAGGCCAGCGAGATCGCCATGAGGAACAGGCCTCTGACGAGATTTCGATTGTTCATACGCGCGAAGAGAGGTTGTGGCCGGTGGTGGGAACAACCCCACGGCTGTGGAACCGGGCGCCGCATTTGCAGCGCGGGTCGATGTTCTTTCTGCGTCGCTGATCGGAATCTGACGCTTGCGTGAGGGAAATTACGTACCGGGGCCCGTCGTGGACGCGAGAGCCTTCGTGAGCGCGCCGGTGTAGCCTGTCGCCATGGATTCCCTGATCACTGCCTCCGCGCGCGCCCTCGCCACCGGTGACGCGCTCGGCGCCCTCAAGCGGGTCGCCTTGCGCGATGACCCGCCGGCGCTGGCGCTGCGCGGCATCGCCATGGCCCAGCTCGGCGAGCATCCGCGTGCGCGCGAGCTCCTTCGCCGCGCGGCCCGCGGCTTCGGTGCCCACGAGGAACTGGCGCGCGCTCGCTGCGTCGTCGCCGAGGCCGAGGTGGCGCTGGCCATGCGCGACCTCGGCGGCTCGCCGCGCTCGCTGGCGGCGGCCTCGGCCACGCTCGAGGCGCACGCCGATCGCGCCAACGCGATGCAGGCGCGGCTCATCGCGGTGCGCAGGCTCCTGCTGCTGGGCCGCCTCGACGAGGCCGCGGCCGCGCTGGCGCCGCTCGATGCGAGCGGCCTGCCGCCGTCGCTGGCGGCCGTGGCCGAGCTGACCGCGGCGGAGCTGGCGCTGCGTTCGCTGCGCACCGGCGCGGCCCGGGCGGCGCTCGCCCGTGCCCACGAAGCGGCCGATCGCGCGCGCGTGCCGGCGCTCCTGGCCGAGGTGGCGGAGGCGCGGGCCGCGCTCGACCATCCGGCGGCCCGGCGCCTGATCGCCGGCGGCGAGCAGGCGCTGCGCCTCGACGAGGTCGCGGCGCTCCTGGCCTCGGATGCGCTGGTGGTCGATGCCTGCCGCCGCGGGCTGCGCGCCGGCACCGCGTGGTGGCCGCTGGCGCGCCGGCCGGTGCTGTTCGCGCTGGCGCGCGCGCTCGCCGAGGCGTGGCCCGGCGATGTCGATCGGGAAACCCTGATCGCGTGTGCGTTCCGCACGCTGCGCCCCGACGAGTCGCATCGTGCGCGCCTGCGGGTCGAGATCGGTCGTCTGCGCGCGCTCGTCACGGCACTCGCGCAGATCGAGGCCACCGCGCGGGGTTTCGTCCTCAGGCCGCACGGCGAGCGCGCCGTCGTCGTGCTGGCGCCGCCCATCGATGGTGAGCAGGCATCGCTGGCGGCGCTGCTCTCCGACGGCGCGCCCTGGTCGACGTCGGCCCTGGCGCTGGCCCTGGGGGCCAGCCAGCGCACGGTGCAGCGCGCGCTGGTCGAACTCGAGGCCGACGGACGGGTGCGCTCGATCGGTCGGGCGCGGGCGCGTCGCTGGCTGTCGCCGCCGCTGGCCGGATTCACGACGATCTTGTTACTCCCCGCCGCGCTGCCGATTGAATAGAGTTGTCTCCAGGCGCCGATCCCGGGCGCGTCACAAGGAACCCGCGATGAGCAGCAAGACAGGCAAGGACAGATTCCAGGCAACGGCGCATGCCGCCGAGATCGTGCGCGAGTACGGCCCATTTGCCGGCGTCGACAACGTGCACGGCATCACTCACGATGGCCAGCGCGTCTGGGCCGCCACCGGGGCCAGGCTGATCGCCTTCGATCCCGCGAGCGGCGAGCCCACGCGCACGCTCGACCGGGCCTGCGACGCCGGCACCGCCTTCGACGGCACGTATCTCTATCAGATCGCCGAGGAGCGCATCGACAAGATCGATCCCGTCACCGGCAAGGTGGTGGCGTCGATCCCGACTCCTGGCCACGGATACGACTCGGGGCTCGCCTGGGCCGAGGGCAGCCTGTGGGTGGGGCAGTACCGCGATCGCAGGATCCACCAGATCGACCCGGCGACCGGCGCGGTCATCCGCACCATCGAGTCCAACCGCTTCGTCACCGGCGTGACCTGGGTCGATGGCGAGCTGTGGCACGGCACCTGGGAAGCGGAGCAAAGCGAGATCCGTCGAATCGACCCGGAAAGCGGCGCGGTGCTCGAACGCCTGGAGATGCCGCACGGCATCGGCGTCAGCGGGCTTGAGTCCGACGGGGCAGACCTTTTCTACTGCGGTGGCGGATCGAGCGGCAAGGTCCGCGCCGTGCGACGTCCGAAGAGCGCCGGGTCCTGACCGCGCATCTCCTCGACCGCCGCATCGACACCCTTGAACGGCTCTCCGAGCCAAGGAGCACAGCATGAACACCGCGATTTCCGAAGCAAACACCGTGAACCA
Source organism: Variovorax sp. M-6 (assembly GCF_052114385.1). Classification (NCBI taxonomy): domain Bacteria; kingdom Pseudomonadati; phylum Pseudomonadota; class Betaproteobacteria; order Burkholderiales; family Comamonadaceae; genus Variovorax; species Variovorax sp. M-6. The sequence goes on from NZ_JBFREQ010000007.1 coordinate 206,073, forward strand.
TTCCGTCGTGTCGGCGGACCGATGGGTTGCCGAGCGCAAGACGCTGCTGGCGCGCGAAAAGGAGCTGACCCGCCTGCGCGACCAGATCGCCCGCGAGCGGCGCGCGCTGCCGTGGGTGCGCATCGAGAAGGACTACACCTTCGACGCACCCGAAGGCCGGCGCGCGCTCGCCGAACTTTTCGAAGGCCGCCGCCAGCTGCTGGTACAGCACTTCATGCTCGGCCCGGAGTGGGAGCAGGGTTGCCCGAGTTGCTCCTTCATGGCCGATCACATCGACGGCATGAACGTGCACCTGGCGCATCGCGACGTCACGCTGCGGGTCGTCTCGCGCGCGCCGCTGGCCGAGATCGAGCGCTTTCGCCGGCGCATGGGCTGGCATTTCAAATGGGTGTCCTCGTACGGCAGCGACTTCAATCACGACTTCGGCGTCAGCTTCACGCCGCAAGAGCGGGCAAGGGGGCAGGGCGAGGTCTACTACAACTACGGCATGCAGCCCTTCCCGGCGGAGGAAGCGCCCGGCATCAGCGTGTTCTACAAGGACGACGCGGGCGCCATCTTCCACACCTACTCGACCTACGGGCGCGGTGTGGAGGTGATGATGGGAACGTACAGCCTGCTGGACCTCACGCCCAGGGGCCGCGACGAGCACAACCCGGCCCACGCCATGGATTGGGTGCGCCACCATGACCGCTACGAGCCGGCAGCGCTCGCGAAGACGGCGCCGGCGGCCGGTTCGTGCTGCGAAGCGCGCGACTGAGCCTGCTTCGCCTCGCCTGGACGAATGCGCCATGACGAACCTGTGGCCGTGGCTGGCGATTGCCGGCCTCGGCGCCTTTCACGGATTGAGCCCGGCGAACGGCTGGATGTTCGCCGCCGCCTGGGGCGTGCGTACGCGCGACGGGGCGCAGGCGCGGCGTGCCCTGCTGCCGATCGCCATCGGGCACGCCGCGTCGATCGCGGTCGTCGCTTGCGCCGTCGCACAGGGCCTGTCGATGGATCGCGCGCTGGTGCAAGGCCTGGCCGGCGCGCTGCTGGTCGGCGCGGCGTCGTACCGCCTGCTGCGCGGCGCCGGGCAGCGCAAGCCGATCGGCCCGCGCGCCGGCCACGCCGTCATCGCGCTCTGGTCCTTCCTGATGGCCACCGCGCACGGGGCCGGGTTGATGCTGGTACCGGCGCTCCTGCCGCTGTGCCTGGCCGACGATCCGGCGCGCGAGATCACCGCGTCGGGCTCGCTGGTGCTGGCACTGGCGGCGGTCGGCGTCCATACGGCTGCGATGCTGGCCACGACCGGCGTCATCGCCACCGGCGTGTGCCGCGGCGTGGCGATGCACCCTGGCCTGCTGAGCGGCACGGCGCTGCGCCGCGCCTGGACCGCGGCGCTGGCCGTCACGGGCGTGCTGTTGATGGCGCTGCGCTAGTGTCGTGAGTTGGAAGTTCGCAAACAAGATCTCTCGACGCTCGCGAGGATGTCGTAGGCGGTCTTGGACCAGACGAACGGCTTGTGGTTGTCATTGGTGTTCCGCTCCCTGTTGCTCACATGCCAGAGTAATTCGGGCCCCCACTCCCTTCAGGCGTGACCCAGACGATGTTCTGAGTCGGGTCCTTGATGTCGCAGGTTTTGCAGTGGACGCAGTTCTGCGCGTTGATGACGAGCTTGTCGACATCGTCCTGCTGGACGAACTCGTAGACGCCGGCGGGGCAATAGCGCGCTTCCGGCCCGGCGTATGTCGCTAGGTTCACCTTCACTGGTACGGACGCATCCTTCAAGGTCAGGTGGGCCGGCTGCTTCTCTTCGTGGTTGGTGTTGGAAATGAAAACCGAACTCAGGCGATCGAAGGTCAGCTTCCCATCCGGCTTGGGATACTCGATCCTTGGGCACTCGCTCGCAGGCTTCAGATACAGATGATCGGCCTGGGAGGCGCCCAGCGTCCAAGGTGGCGACTTGATGCCCAGCCGTGGCAGCAACCAGTACTCGATACCAGTACCTAGCGTGCCGCCCACGATGCCCCACTTGAACCAGCGCTTCCAATTGCGCGCCTGGTGAAGCTCCTTGTACAGCCAGCTGTTCTCAAAGGCCTCGGGATAGGCACTCAGCTCGTCGTGCTGGCGGTTCGCGGCGATGGCTTCAAAGGTGGCCTCGGCGGCCATCATGCCGCTCTTGATCGCGGCATGGCTGCCCTTGATACGCGGGCCATTGAGAAAGCCTGCATCGCAGCCGATCAACGCGCCGCCAGGAAACACCATCCGGGGCAGGCTCGACAAGCCACCCGCGGTGATCGCACGCGCCCCGTAGCTTAGGCGCTTGCCGCCTTCGATGTGCTTGCGAATGGCGGGATGAGTCTTCCAGCGTTGCATTTCCTCGAACGGGCTGAGCCAAGGGTTCTGGTAGTTGAGGCCGACAATGAAGCCCAACACAACCTTGTTGTCTTCCATGTGATAGAGAAAGCCACCACCGTAGGTGTCGGCCGGGAGCGGCCAGCCCGCGGCATGCAGAACCAGACCCGGCTGCGCGCGCTCTGCAGGGACTTCCCACATCTCCTTGATGCCGATGGCGTAACTCTGCGGCGCCCTGTCTTCGTCGAGCTTGAATTTGGCGATGAGTGGCTTGGTCAGATGGCCTCTCGAACCTTGGGCGAAGATGGTGTACTTGCCCAGCAGTTCCACGCCGAGCTGAAAGCTGTCGGTAGGTGCGCCTGACTTGTCGATGCCCAGGTCTCCGGTGGCCACCCCCTTCACCGAACCATCGTCGTTGTAGAGCACTTCGGCCGCAGCGAAGCCGGGGAAGATCTCGACGCCGAGGCTCTCCGCCTGCGCGGCCAGCCAACGCACCAGGTTGCCCAAGCTGATGACGTAGTTGCCCTCGTTGTGGAAGTTGTCTGGCATCAGGAACGAGGGCGTCGAGAAGCAGCGCGTCTCGGACAGAAACAGCGCCTCGTCCTTGGTCACCGGTTGGTTGAGCGGAGCGCCGCGCTCCTTCCAGTCGGGGATGAGTTCACTCAGGGCGATCGGATCCATCACGGCCCCCGACAGGATGTGCGCGCCTGGTTCGGAACCCTTTTCCAGGACAGCTACGCTGATGTCCTTGCCAGCTTTATCAGCCAATTGCTTGAGCCGGATCGCCGTCGACAGACCGGCTGGGCCTGCCCCTACGACTACCACATCGTATTCCATCGACTCGCGAGGGCCGAACTGGGAAAGAATGATCTCGGACGTCAATTTGATTTCTCCCTGTATAGATATAGATAGATCCGACCCCTGATTGCGGTGCCCTGCGGACGCGAAAAACGGGTGGTCTGAAATGGTAGCCGCACTCGATCGCGAACCGCTGGATCGTGCTGACTCGATGGCACTCAGGCGACGCTCCGGTCCAGACGTGCGGGCGTTAGTTCGAGTAGCTCAAACGTAGCGCGGGTCGACGCGCGTGCGCCAACTGCGGGGAGCCTTCTGGGATGGCAGCAGCACGGTCGATTCGATACGACGCATGCTCGCCACACGCACTCCAGCCTGCCTAGTGGCTGTGCTTGCCGCGCAGTTCCTTGTTCTTGGTCACTTGATGAGCGCGTTGATGGTTTCCAAGCGCGAGCCTTGATAGGTTGACCACGTTCGGGGTACTCCGGCAACTCGCATCGGGACTCGGGGGCAGGAGAGATGCGTTGCTGAACTGAGCGGTGTGGCGGCCTGATCCTCTCGTGCTTGATACAACCGAGGCGGTGCGAGCCAGGATGACTTCCTCCAGGTCGTTTGTTTGCGAGTTTCTAACTCACGACGCTAGGTTCCCATGGATGCCTGCAGCGGCAGCACGAGATCAGGCTTCCGCCACCACCCCGAGCAACTCGAGAAGGGTCGCCCTGAGCGGGTCGAGTGCCGGGTCGGACAGGCGGCGCGGGCGTGGCGTCGTGACCGCGGTGTCGGCCACGATGCGGCCCTGATCCAGCACCAGGATCCGGTCGGCCAGCAGGATGGCCTCGTCCACGTCGTGCGTGACCAGCAGAACGCTGGGCCGGTGGCGTCGCCACAGGTCGAGCACCAGCTTCTGCATCGTGACGCGGGTGAGCGCGTCCAGGGCCCCGAAGGGTTCGTCCAGCAGGAGCAGCTCGGGTTGCCTTGCCAGCGCGCGGGCCAGCGAGACGCGCTGGGCCTGGCCGCCCGACAGCGTCTGCGGCCACGCGTCGGCCTTGGCGTCGAGGCCGACCTCTTCCAATGCCGCGAGCGCGACGGCGCGAAGATCCGCGCCAGGCAGATTGAGCACCACGTTGCGCCACACGCGCAGCCACGGGAACAGGCGCGGCTCCTGGAAAGCCACCGACACCGACGGGGGAAGCTGCAGGCGCTCCGCGCTGTAGTCGGCGTCCAGCCCGGCGAGGATGCGCAGCAGCGTGGACTTGCCCGAGCCGCTGCGGCCCAGCAGCGCCACGAACTGGCCCGGCGCGATGTCCAGCGACAGCCCCCGGAGCACGGGGGCGGCGCGGTCGAAACTGCGCGTCAGCGCGCGCAGCCGGATGCCGCCGCCCGCGGCGGCCGGTTCACTGGGCAGCGAGGACATCGTAGGTCGTTCCCTTGACGTCGATCGGCTGCGGCGACAGGCCGTGCCTGGCGTAGAAGTCGGCGATCTCCTGGAACTCGCGCAGCAGCGCCTCGTCGGCCTGCACCACCGTGGACGGCGGCACCTGTCGAATGATGTCGGCCACCGCCTTGGGCACGCCCTCCCGCTCGTTGAGATCGGCCACGCGGCCGGGCGCCGCCTGCACCGCTTCGGCCTCCTTGCGCAGCGCGTCGTAGACCGCCTTCACCAGCGCCGGGTGCGCCTGGGCGAACTTGCGCGTGGTGACGTGAACGTTGCGATTGAGCGACCCGATGTCCGAGGCGTAGGCGATCACGCGCGCGCCGGGCTCGGCCTGGCCCGCGGCGAAGAACTGCTCCCAGACCGCCCAGGCGTCGACGTGGCCCTGCGCGAAGGCGGTCGCCGCATCGGTCGGTCCCAGGTAGACCACGGTCACCTTCTCCACCGGGATGTCGTGGCGCGCGAGCGCCAGCCGCAGCAGGTATTCGCCGGTGCCGCCCTTGTTGACCGCGATCTTCTTGCCCACCAGGTCGGGGATGCTGCGGATGCCGCTGGCACCCGTGGCGACGATGCCCTGGTCCTTGCCGGAGCTCTTCTCGACCGCGAAGACCACCAGGTCCTTGTCGGCGGTCGAGGCGGCGAGGAACGAGGTCGAGCTGCCGCTGCCGATGTCGACGCTGCCGCCGCGCAAGGCTTCGGCGGTCGGCACGTAGGCAGGAAACGAGGGCTTCCAGTCCACGCTGCCGCCGGCCGCCTTCACCGCCGCGTCGATGCCGCCGCTCTGGTGCGCCAGCGTCAGGAAGTTGAAGGCGTGCAACGGCGCGATCCGAACGGTGGTGGCTGCCGCTTCGGGTGCGGCGGCGGGCGTCGCCGGCGCCTGGGCGCTCTCGCGGGAGCAACCCGCGACAACGGCCGCCAGCAGGCCGCCGCCGAGAACGCCCAGCGCCGCGCGGCGCCCCAGCCCATGCGCCGATGCGCCGCGATGGCTTGTGATCTTGCTCATGCCAGTTTCTTCCATGCCGTATCTCTTTCCTTGGTCCATGCGGAGGTGACGCCCTGATCGGCGACGCGATCGACGGGCAGATGGGGCAGCACCAGTTCGGCGAACCGGTAGGCTTCCTCGAGCAGCGGCATGCCGGAGACGATCAGCACCTCGATCCCGGCGTCGCGATAGTCCTGGATGCGCGCGAGCACCTGCCGGGCGCTGCCGACCAGCGCGGTTCCCGGCCCGTGCCGCACCAGCCCGATGCCCGACCACAGGTTGGGCGCGATCTCGAGCTCGCGCAGGTCGCGCGGCTTGCGCCCGGCATGCAGCGCCGACATGCGCTGCTGGCCGATCGAGTCGATGCCGGCCACGTAGGCCTGGGCGCCGGCAATGGACTTCTCGTCCATGTGGTCGTACAGGTCCTGCGCCGCGGCCCAGGCCTGCTCCTCGGTGTCGCGCACGATCACGTACAGCCGGATGCCGAAGCGAATGCGGCTGGCACGGCCGTACTTGCCGGCCAGCGCGCGCACCTCGCGGATCTTCTCCTCGGCCTGCTGCGGCGTCTCGCCCCACGACAGGTAGGTGTCGATGTGCTTGGCGGCGACCTCGTGCGCCGCGCGCGACGAGCCGCCGAACCACAGCGGCGGTGCCGGCTTCTGATGGGGCGGCAGCGGAATGCCGGCGTCCACCACGTGGATGTACTTGCCCTTGAAGGTGACGGTCTCTCCGCGCAGCAGCGCCGTCAGCACGGTGAGGTATTCGTCGGTGTACGCATAGCGTTCGTCGTGGCTCAGGTGCACGCCGTACTGCGCCATCAGCTTGGCATCGCCGTTGACGATGTTGACGCGCAGGCGGCCCTTCGAGAACTGGTCGAAGGTGGTGATCATCTTGCCCAGCAGCGTGGGCGACAGCAGCGGCGGGTGTGCCGCGATCAGATGCTGGAAATGATCGGTGAAGGGAATCAGCGATGCGCCCTGGACCCAGGCGTCGTGCGCGCCGGTGGCCAGCAGCGCGCCGGTGTAGCCGAGGTGGTCGACCGCGCGCGCGAGCTGCTGGAAATAGGCGTAGCTCAGTGGCCGGGCGCCATCCGCGCGCCAGGGATAGCGGCCATCGGGGCCTGTCAGGTACCAGAGGACTTCCATGGATCGTTGCTCCTTGTGTTCAATGTGTGCCGGCCGCCGCAAAGGCGTCGGTCACGGTGTCGCGCACGTCGAGCGGCGACGGGATCAATCCGAACTTCGCGAAGATGTCGGCATGAGCCTGCTGCTCGGCCGCGAACGCGTCGGTGGGTACCTCGATGCCCCAAGGCCGCGCCCGCAGCGCAGGCAGCCATTGGGCTGCCGTGTTGCCGTTGACGCCTTCGAGCAACTGCGCGGCGCCTTCGGGATCCTTGGCCGTTTCACGGTCGGATGCGGCGATGGCATCCACCAGGGCCTGGACCGCGCGTGGATGCTCCGCCAGGACGGCGTGCGAGGCCCAGTAGACCGATCGGTTGGAAAAGACATCGCCGGGTGCGGCCAGGATTCGGACGGGAAGCCCGGCAGCGATCTTCGAGAACAGCGGATCGGTGGCCACGATGGCGTCGAGCAGGCCCGCTTCGAAGGCGTCCTTGGCGGTCGCCGGCAACAATTCGACGGCATTGACTTCGCGCCAGTCGATGCCCGCGGCGTCCAGTTCCGCGGCGAGGAACTGGGTGTGCCAAGACAACGGCATGAGCGCGATGCCGCGTCCCTTCAGGTCATGCAGCGAGTGGAATGGCGAATCCGCCCGGACCACCAGGCCGCCATGCTCGGGCCGCGGCCCCGACATGCCGAACACCGCGTTCGGCAGGCCGCGCGCCTTCGCGAGGATGGGGGGCGTCGCGCCGGTGCCCGCCAGTTGCAGCACCTTCAGTTCGACCAGCGGAATGGTCTGCGCACCTGCGCCATGAATGAAGAAATCGAGTCCCTGCGCACGCAGCGCCTCGACGAAGCGCGGCCGCCGCGCGAGGATCGACAACGAAGGATTCTGGGGATGGACCCCCACGGTGAGTGGCATGCGACTCCGGACGAGAAAAGAGGGGAGGGAAGGAAAGGAAAGAGGGGCGGTACGGCGCCCTCAGCCCGCGTAGACCGTGCGCCACGACAGCAACGCGCGTTCGAGCAGGCGCACCAGGTAGTCGGTGGCGAGGCCCAGCAAGGCATACACCGCGACGCAGACCAGCATGACGTCGGTGCGCACGAACTGGCGGGCATTGGTCAGCAGGTAGCCGATTCCGGCGTTGGCGCCGACGGTCTCGGCGATGATCACCGCGATCCAGCCCAGCCCCAGCGCGAAGCGCAGCCCGAGCAGCAGTGTCGGGAGCGCCGCCGGCAGCAGCACGCGCAGTGCGATCGCGATGCGGCCCATGCGAGCGACACGAGCCACCTCGACCAGCTTGACGTCGACGTTGCGGATGCCGCCGAAGGTATTGACGTACAGCGGCACCGCCACCCCCAGGGCCACCAGCAGCACCTTGGGCGTCTCGTCGATGCCGAACCAGAGGATGAACAGCGGCACCAGCGCGGTGAAGGGAATGGTGCGCAGCATCTGCATCGGCTTGTCGACGATGTCTTCTCCGAGCCGCGAGAAGCCGGCGAATATGCCGGCCGCGAGCCCGACGGCAATGCCCAGCAGCGCACCCGCCACCATCCGCGAGAGGCTCACCCACAGGGCATGTGGCAGCGAGCCGTCCTGCAGCATCCCCCAGGCCGTGAGAACGATTCGATCGGGACCCGGCAGCGCGCGCGGGTTGAGCCAGCCCGTCGAGGACGCCGCGTACCAGCAAAGCACGAGCACGATGCTCGACAGCCAGCCGCGCAAGCCTGCGAACTCAGGCAACAGACGCCGCCCGCCGACCAGCGGCCGGGCGGCCGGGCGATTCCCGACATACAGGGCCGCACTCTCTTCGCTCATTCTCGAACCTTGCTTTCGATGGAGAGGCGACCCCGGTGGGGAGACGCCGTCATGGATCAGATCAAGGACGAGACTTTAGGAAGCAAGGGTCTGCGCTGCAACGAACGGAATCGGATAACGATATGAGGGATCCGCACGCCGATGGATCGAGCGATCCTTGTGCGCTCGCCGGCCGCTCCCTCAAGGAAAGTACTCGAGCACCTCGTCGTTCGCCGCATCGAATGCGCCCGTGGACTTCCAGCCAAGGTGCCTGTAGAAGCCATGCGACCGGACCTTCGGGTCGGACGAGCAGCCGAGAAAGAGCCTCTTGAAGCCCAGGCCCTTGAACTCCTGGATCATCAGGTCCAGCAGCGTCTTGCCGATGCCCTTGCCTTCGTACTCGGGCAGCAGCGCAAGGACCGCGATCTCGCCCGTGTTTCGATCGCCGAAGCAATAGCCGACCAGCTCGCCTTCGACCGTGCCGACGTAGCCGGGCAGGGAGCCGTCGCCGATGCCGGATCGCCAACTCTCGAGCGTGATGCCGAGGGCCTTCAACTGCTCGACCGAGAAGGCGTTCTCTCGGGTCTTGCCTCTCAAGGCGATGCAAGCCGGGGTGTCTTCAGGTATTGCTTTTCTGTAGATGAAATTCATTGCGAATCGAATGAAGAGATGGCGGAGCCTGACGGGCATTGTGTGCCGGTCAGCCGGATGGCGCACTGACGATCACCGTCTTGAACGCCTCGATGAAGTCGGCCACCTGCTTCGGCGAGCGTTCGCCCTGCGGCAGCAGTGCCTGCACGCTGACGGGCACTTCGGGCAGCAGCGTGCGCACCTGCAGCGCGCTGCTGGTGGTGGCCGCGGCCGTGAACGAGTCGACGATCGCCGGCCCCAGCCCCTGCTCCGCGAACACCATCGCGATGTGATGAGTCTGGGCCGTCAAGCCGCCCTTGGGCTCGGCGCCGTGCCGCGCGCATTGCTCGGCCAGCATCGCCCCGATCGGATCGCGCTCGTCGATCCGGATGAATCCGCTGCGCATCAGCTCGGCGAGCTCCACGGTGCTTCGCCGGTCGTTGACGCGTGCGGGGCGCAGCGACACGCACACCAGGCGCCCCGCCGCGATCGCCACCTGCTGGACGCCGGGGTGCTGGTTCATGCCGTAGACGATGCCCACGTCGCCTTCGCGCAGCGCGATGGCCTGCGTGATCTCGTGCGAGTGCAGCATGCGGCTCGAGATCGCGAGGTCGGGATAGCGCTTGCGGAACAGCTTCAGGGCGTCCGGCAGCGCCCGCACCGCGAGGGAGGGCACGATCAGGAGTCTCAGTTCCTTGCGGCCGCCCTGGCGCAGGCTGGTCGAAAGCCGGCGCACCGATTCGAGCCTGGAGACCAGCATCTGGACCTCCGGGTACAGCGCCTGGGCCTCGCTGGTGGGCACCAGCCTGTTGCGCTGGCGCGTGAACAGCGCGTAGCCCAGTTGCAGCTCGGCGTGCTGCAGGGTCAGGGTCACGGCGGGTTGCGTGACGTGCAGGAGCCGGGCCGCCCCGCTTGCCGTGCCGGTCAGCATGATCGCGTTGAAGACCTCGATATGTTTCAGTCGCACAGGCAGTCTCCGGTCCATCGTCGTGGGCGCCGCGCGCCACGACGCCGCGCCTCGGCGTCGATTGTCTCACCGCGGGCACGCGAAGGTATTAGCTGGCTTAATGGTTACTGGCCAATTTCCAATGCGACAAGCAGCGCCGGACGACACAGAATTCGGCCATGAACTCGACGATGCCTCGATCGCTGCTTGTCATCGGACCGCCCGGGCATCTCGGAGCGTCCGACATCGCGGCGAAGCTCGAAGCGATCTGTTCGGGCCAGATTCCCCGGCGGTATCGGGTCCTATTCGACGGCGATTCGGCGTTCCGTGACGCCGACGCGGAGCGAGGCATCACGCTCTTCGATTCGATTCGGCGGGCTGCAGACGCAGGGCTGGCCGGCGCGCTGCTGCCGACCTTCGCATCGCACCGGTTCGCGTCCGAACTGGCGACCGTCTCGCCGGTGCCGGTCGCGAGCCTCATGGACGCCCTGGTCGAGCACGTGACGGCCGTCTTCCCCGGCGTTCGCCGGATCGGCGTGCTGGCGTCTGCGCCGGTCAAGGCACTGGGTCTGTTCGAACGTGCGTTCGAGGGCTGCGGCATCGAGGTGATCTACCCGCGTGCCCGGGCGCTGGACGATCTGACCGTTCTGATCGAGGAACTCGGCGTCGCGTCTTCGTCGACGTACAGGGTCTCCCTCCACGATCGGCAGCGGGCCCGGCGCGCGCATGACGACGTCGTCGCCCAGGACGCGGAGGTGATCCTGGTCGGAAGCACGGTCCTGAGCGGTGTGCTGCAAGAATTGAAGCGAAGTGCGCTGGCGGCGGGGCTGCCCCTGATCGATTCCAACCAGGTCTACGCGGCGTTCGCCGCCTCGCGGGCCTTCGCTCCGGTGGCCCGGCTGTTCAAGGTCGGTGTGGTCGGGGGGATCGGGCCGGCGGCGACCGTGAGCTTCCTCGACAAGCTGGTTCGCGCCACGCCCGCCACGCGCGATCAGGACCACCTCAAGGTGGTCGTGGAGCAGAACCCGCAGATCCCCGATCGGACCGCGCACCTGCTCGGGGCCGGCGCGGACCCGACGCTCGCGCTGTACGCCACCTGCAGGAAGCTCCAGGACGCCGACGCCGACATCATCGCGATCCCCTGCAACACGGCCCACGCGTTCGTGAAGCACATCCAGCCGATGCTGGGGATCCCGATCGTTCACATGCTGCGCGAGACTGTCGATTTCATTGCGAAGGCCTATGGGAACGCGCGTCGCATCGGGCTGCTCGCGACCAGCGGCACGATCGCGGCCCGCGTGTACCACGACGAGATCGAGCGCGCGATGCGACAGACCTTGACGCCGGAGGCCGCCACCCAGGACGAGGTCATGGATGCCATCTACGGACCCCGAGGCGTGAAGTCCGGGTTCCGCGATCCGCAGGGCCGGGCCCGCGTGGAAGCCGCGGTACGGGCGCTTGCCGGTCGGGGCGCCGAGGTGATCATCCTCGGCTGTACCGAGCTTCCCTTGCTGGTCGAACAGAACCTCGGCTACCAGGTCGATGGCAGGATCATCCCGATCGTCGATCCGGCGCAGGTGCTGGCGCAATGCTGCATCGCGTACAGCCGCGCGGCGAGCAGTTGCCGTCCCGGATCAGAAGGCCGGCACCAGCGCCCCGTTGAACTGGGTCTCGATGAAGCGCTTCACTTCGGCTGAGTGGTAGGCCTTCACGAGCTGCTGCGCCCAGGGCTTGTCCTTGTCGGCGCGGCGCACCGCGATGATGTTGGCGTAGGGGCCCTTCGGCGACTCCTTGATCACCGCGTCCCGGGCGAGCGTGAGCCCGGCTTTCTCCGCATAGTCGTTGTTGATCGCGGCGATCGCCAGGTCGTCCAGCGAGCGCGGCAGTTGCGCCGCGTCGAGCGGCACCAGCCTGAGCTTCTTCGGGTTCGACACCACGTCGAGCGGCGTCGCGGTGTTGTTCTTCACGGCCTCGGGCTTGAGCGTGATGAGCCCGGCCTGCTGCAACAGCAGCAGCGCGCGGTTGCCGTTCGATGGATCGTTCTGGATCCCGACCGAAGCGCCATCGGGCAGCGCGTCGATCGACTTGATCTTGCGCGAGTAGAAGCCCAGCGGCGCGGTGATCGTCAAGCCCACCGGCACGATGTCGAAGCCGCGCGACTTGTTCTGGTTGTCCAGGAAGGGCTGGTGCTGGAAGGCGTTGGCATCGAGGTCGCCCGCGGCCAGCGCTGCATTGGGCAACTGGTAGTCGTTGAACACGATGACGTCGAGCGAGAGTCCTTCGCGCGCCGCGGCCTTCTTGACCACTTCGAAGATCTGCTCGCCGCTGCCGACGGAGACGCCGACCTTGAGGGTTTTCTTGTTCTGGGCGTGGAGCGGGCCTTGGGTTGAGAAGAGAAGGGCGGAAAGGGCGGCGATCGCCGCGCGGCGGTGGAGTCGAGTGAACATGGAAAGCGCGTCGTGAAGAGATGAGAAGTCGCGACTGTCCCCGCAGCTCTGCGGCGAAGGAAGAAACGAAAACGCGAATCGATAGCCGAGAATCTTCTGCAGAGGCTTCGTGTCAAGATGGAGAGCCATGCGCCGCCTGCGTTTTCTCACCAACCGCCATCGCGCGCCCTCGACCAACAGAACCCTGGGCCTGCTGCTCGCCTTCAATGCGGGCGCCGTCAACGCGGGCGGTTTCCTGGTGCTTCACATGTACACCTCGCACATGACCGGGTTCGCCTCCCAGCTGGCGGATGGACTGGTGCTGGGCAATGCGAAGCTCCTGCTCAACGCGCTGGGCGCCGTGCTGGCGTTCGTGAGTGGCGCGGCGGTCTGCGCCATGCTGGTGAACTGGGGGCGCCAGCACCATCTCCGTGCCGTCTATGCGCTGCCCCTGCTGCTCGAGGCCGCGCTGATGTTTCCTTTCGGCCTGATGGGGGCGATCACGCTCACGTGGAGCACGCCCTTTGCCGTGCCGCTCACGGTGCTGCTGCTGTCGTTCATCATGGGCTTGCAGAACGCGGTGGCGTCCAAGACCTCCGGCGGCAGCATTCGCACCACGCACATGACCGGCAACATCACCGACCTGGGCATGGAGCTGGGCAAGCTCTTCTACTGGAACCGGGCCGGCAGCGCCGCACCGGCCCGGGTGCGTCACAACCCCCATCGCATTCGCATGGCCAGCGGGCTGCTGGGCATGTTTGTGCTGGGCGGGATTGCCGGGGCGCTGGGCTTCAAGTATGTCGGCTTCATCTGCACGGTGCCTCTCGCTGCGCTGCTGCTGGCGCTGTCGTTGCCGCCGCTGGCTCGCGATGTTCCCCGGTCCCGCGTTCTGCGCCGTTTCGCGGGCTACGTCGGTTGGCGTTCCCGCGCGTCGCGCACGTCCGGCGGCGACTGACCCCGGCGCCCCCAGGCAAGGCGCAGCGCCAACTGCTACGCCTTCTTGAGACCCATCTGGCTCTACCCCCCTTGTCACCCGGCCCCCAAGATCGGGCGGAGTGAGTGTGGCCCCACGCGCCCATCCCCAAAGAGTAAGTAAATTCCCTATCGGAAACTTATGTACTTAAAGTGACCAAATAGATAAGATAAGGGAATCATCCACTATTCGCTTTCTGGGCGCCAAGTTCGCCCAGGGCCCTGATTCCATGACAGACACCCCCGCGCTCATCCATCGGCTCCTGCCTCAGCTCGGCGTTCCGGCGCAGGCGTTGGAGGGCCAGGGCCTCGAGGCGCGTTCCCCGATCGATGGCTCCGTGCTGGCACAGCTCGCGATGGACGCCTCGCACGACGTCACCCGCAAGATCGACGCCGCGCAGGCGGCCTTCGTGGCCTGGCGCAAGGTGCCGGCGCCGCGGCGCGGCGAACTGATCCGGCTGTTCGGCGATGCGCTGCGCGCGAACAAGGAGGCGCTCGGCGCCCTGGTCTCGATCGAGGCCGGCAAGATCGCTTCCGAAGGCCAGGGCGAAGTGCAGGAAATGATCGACATCTGCGACTTCGCGGTGGGCCTGTCGCGCCAGCTGTACGGCCTCACGATCGCCTCCGAGCGTCCGGGCCACCGCATGATGGAAACCTGGCACCCGCTGGGTGTCGTCGGCGTGATCTCGGCCTTCAATTTCCCGGTGGCCGTGTGGGCCTGGAACATGGCCCTGGCGGTGGTCTGCGGCGATGCCGTCGTGTGGAAGCCCTCCGAGAAGACACCGCTCGCGGCGCTGGCCTGCCAGGCCCTGTTCGATCGCGTCGCCGGCGAATTCGCGGGTGCGCCCGCCGGGCTGACCTCGGTCGTGATCGGGATGCGAGATATCGGGGAAGCCCTGGTCGACGACCCGCGCGTGGCCCTCGTTTCGGCGACCGGCAGCACCGCGATGGGCCGGGCGGTCGGTCCCAAGGTGGCCCAGCGCTTCGGGCGCTGCCTGCTCGAACTGGGCGGCAACAACGCCGTGATCGTCGCGCCGTCGGCCGATCTGGACCTCGCCGTGCGCGGCATCCTGTTCGCCGCGGCCGGGACGGCGGGGCAGCGCTGCACCAGCACGCGCCGGCTGATCGTGCACGAAAGCATCCGCGCGCCGCTGGTGGAGCGCCTCAAGAAGGCCTATGCGAAGTTGCCGATCGGAAACCCGCTGGAGGCGCAGACGCTGGTCGGCCCGCTGATCGACCGCGCGGCGTTCGAGGCGATGCAGCGTTCGCTCGAAGGCGCCGCGGCCGAGGGCGGCAAGGTCTTCGGTGGCGAGCGCGTGCTGCAGGCGCAGTTCGGCAGCGACGCCTACTACGTCAAGCCGGCCATCGTCGAAATGCCCGGGCAGACCGCGACGGTCTGCCGCGAGACCTTTGCACCGATCTTGTACGTGATGAGCTACGTCGATCTCGAGGACGCCATCGCGATGCAGAACGACGTGCCGCAGGGCCTGTCGTCCTCGATCTTCAGCAACGACGTCCGCGAAGCCGAGACCTTCCTGTGCGCTGACGGCTCCGACTGCGGCATCGCCAACGTCAACATCGGGACCTCGGGCGCGGAGATCGGCGGCGCCTTCGGCGGCGAGAAGGAAACCGGGGGCGGCCGCGAATCGGGCTCCGATTCGTGGCGCAACTACATGCGCCGCGCCACCAACACGGTGAACTATTCGCGCGAGCTGCCGCTGGCCCAGGGGGTGCGCTTCGATGTCTGACGCCGACCGCTCCGACCCGCGCGCCATGGACACGCCGTTCAAGCACGTGCACCACGTCTGCATCGTGGTGCGCGACATCGAGAAGACCGCGGCCTACTACGCCTCGCTCGGCATCGGTCCCTGGGAAGAAATGTCCCTGAAGGCCTACGCCGACTGCCAGATCCCGAATCCCGAAGGCTTCTTCGGCTTGCGCTTCAAGCGCGCCGACATCGGGGCGATGCAACTGCAGCTGTGCCAGCCCGGCAGCAGCGACAGCCCCGAGAAGCGCTTCCTCGACGAGCGAGGCGAGGGCGTCTTTCACATCGGATTCGAGGTCGAGAACATCGATGCCGCGCACGCCAGGGCGGTCGAGATGCAGCTGCCGATCGACTCCTACGGCCGGCGCGCCGACCGCACCGGATTCACCTACCTGGGCAACGCGGCCGACGCGGCCGTGGTGCTCGTGTTGCGCGAAGCCCTGAAATCCTGAGAACCCAAGGAAGCCCCATGCAGTACCAAACCATCTCCCTCACCCATCTGGACGGCGTCGCGACCCTGCGCCTGGAGCGGCCGGAACAGGCCAATGCCATGAACCGGCAACTGCGGCTCGAAATGACGCAGGCCGCCAGGGCCCTGAAGGACGATCCTTCGGTGCGGGCGCTGATCATCACCGGCGCCGGAACGCAGGATTTCTCCTCGGGACAGGACACCAGCGAACCCGTCGATCCGTTGCGCGCCGACGAATGGATGGCCGAATGGGGCGCGCTGTACGAGTCGGTGCTGGCACTGGACATCCCCACCTTGAGCGCCATCAACGGCTTTGCCGCCGGCGGCGGACTCCAGGTGGCGCTGCTGGCGGATGTCCGGGTGGCGGCCGCGGATGCGCGGATTGTCTTCAACGAGATCAACAAGGGCATCCCGACCATCACCGGTGCCGCCCTGATGGTGCCGATGGCCTCGATGTCCGTCATCCAGGACATGGTCCTGAGCGGCCGCGCCATGGATGGCCGCGAGGCTTGCGCGGCCGGCATCGTGAGCCGGGTGTACGAGCGCGAGGCGTTCCTGCCGGGCATCGCCGCACTGGGCGCCACGCTGGCCTCCATGTCGCCGGTCGCGGTCAGGCTCAACAAGGACTACTGGCGCACGTTGCGCGGCAACTCCCTGGCCGAAGCGATCGCCTTCGGCCGCAAGGCGCATCCGGTGGCCTTCGCCGCGCTGGCCGCCGCGAAGAAGCTGCAGTCCGCCTGACGGCGCGGCGCCGTCCCCTTCCGAAAACCCTTACCTGTCCAAACTCTGCGAGATCGTCAATGAAAACTGGATCCAAGCTTCTGGCCGTCGCCATGTCGTCCCTGACGGCCCTGTCCTTCGCGGGCTCGGCGTACGCCCAATACACCGGCGACACCATCAAGGTCGGCCTGATCACCGACCTGTCCGGGCTCTACACCGACATCGACGGCCCCGGCGGCGCCGAGGCCGTGAAGATGGCCATCGAGGACATGGGCGGCAGCATCAACGGCAAGAAGATCGAGTTCCAGGTGGCCGACCACCAGAACAAGGCCGACATCGCGGCCACCACCGCGCGTGCCTGGTTCGACTCCGGTCTGGACATGCTGATCGGTGGCGCGAACTCGAGCGCCGGCCTGGCCACCGCCAAGCTGGCCGCGGACAAGAAGCGGGTCTTCATGGCCGTCGGCACCGGCAGTGCGCGGCTGACCAACGAGGAGTGCACGCCCTATGCCGTGCACTACGCCTACGACACGGTCGCGCTGGCGCGCGGCACGGGCGGCGCGATGACGCGCCAGGGTGGCAAGTCGTGGTTCTTCCTGACGGCCGACTTCGCCTTCGGCACCTCGCTCGAGAAGGACACGGCCGACGTCGTGAAGATCAACGGCGGCACCGTCATCGGCGAAGCCAGGCACCCGCTGTCGGCCTCCGATTTCTCGTCGTTCATCATGCAGGCGCAGGCCTCCAAGGCACAGGTGCTGGGGCTGGCGAACGCCGGGCCGGACACGATCAACGCGATCAAGGCCAGCAGCGAATTCGGCGTCAGCAAGACGATGAAGATGGCCGGGCTGATGCTCTTCGTCAACGACGTCCACTCGCTGGGCCTCAAGACCACCCAGGGCATGTACCTGACCGACGGCTGGTACTGGGACGCCAACGAGCAGACCCGCGCCTGGTCGAAGCGCTTCTTCGCGAAGATGAAGCGCATGCCGACCATGGTGCAGGCCGGCGACTACTCGGCCACGCTGACCTACCTGAAGGCGGTCAAGGCCACGGGCACGGACGACGCCGACAAGGTGATGGCCTACCTGAAGGCCAACAAGATCAACGACATGTTCACGCAGAACGGCGTGATCCGCCCGGACGGCCGCATGGTTCACGACATGTACCTGATGCAGGTCAAGACGCCGGCCGAGTCGCGCTATCCGTGGGACTACTACAAGCTCATCGAGACGATCCCCGGCGACAAGGCGTTCATGAGCAAGGCCGAATCGAAGTGCGCGCTCTGGAAATGAGCGCGACCGCACCGAAGACCCCGAAAGGCGCCCGTGGACTGCATTCTTGAAACGCGCGAACTCACCAAGGAGTTCAACGGCTTCGTGGCCGTGAACAGCGTCGATCTCAAGGTCGAGCGAGGCAGCATCCATGCGCTGATCGGCCCCAACGGCGCCGGCAAGACCACCTGCTTCAACCTGCTGACCAAGTTCCTGACGCCGACGCGCGGATCGATCCTGTTCGACGGGCTCGACATCACGGCCGAGAAGCCCGCCGCCATCGCGCGGCGCGGGGTGATCCGCTCGTTCCAGATCTCGGCGGTGTTCCCGCACCTGACCGTGCTCGAGAACGTGCGCGTCGCGCTGCAGCGGCAGCTGGGCACGTCGTTCCACTTCTGGCGCTCCGAAAGCTCCCTGCATGCCCTGGACGACCGCGCGCTCGAACTGCTGCGCGAGGTGGACCTGGAAAGCTTCGCCGGCACGCCCGCGGTCGAGCTCAGCTATGGCCGCAAGCGCTCCCTCGAGATCGCGACCACGCTGGCCATGGACCCGAAGCTGATGCTGCTCGACGAACCGACCCAGGGCATGGGCCTGGAGGACGTCGACCGCATCCGGCGGCTGATCAAGCAGGTCTCCGCCCGCCGCACGGTGCTGATGGTCGAACACAACATGAGCGTGGTGTCGAGCATCGCCGACACCATCACCGTGCTGCAGCGTGGCGCCACGCTGGCCGAAGGCTCGTACGAGCAGGTCTCGAACAACCCGGCCGTGATCGAGGCCTACATGGGCAGTGCGAACGTCGAACTGCAAGGAGCGCACTGATGGCCACCCCTCTGCTCGAAGTGAAGGACCTGCACGGCTGGTACGGCGAATCGCACGTGCTGCACGGCGTCGACTTCCATGTGGACGAAGGCGAGGTGGTCACCCTGCTGGGACGCAACGGGGCCGGTCGCACGAGCACCGTGCGCGCCATCCTGGGAATGATCGGCTCGCGCCGGGGCTCGATCAAGGTGCGCGGCGTGGAGACCATCGACATGGCGCCGCACCGGATCGCCCGCCTCGGGCTGGGCTACTG
Source organism: Variovorax sp. M-6 (assembly GCF_052114385.1). Lineage (NCBI taxonomy): Bacteria > Pseudomonadati > Pseudomonadota > Betaproteobacteria > Burkholderiales > Comamonadaceae > Variovorax > Variovorax sp. M-6. The sequence continues at coordinate 224,806 of NZ_JBFREQ010000007.1, forward strand.
CCCCGAGGAGCGTGGCATCTTCGCCAGCCTCTCGGCCGAGGAGAACCTGATGCTGCCGCCGCGGCTCGCCGAGGGCGGGATGAGCGTGGAGCAGATCTACCTCATGTTCCCCAACCTGAAGGAGCGCGCCCAGAGCCAGGGCACGCGGCTGTCCGGCGGCGAGCAGCAGATGCTCGCGGTCGCGCGCATCCTGCGCACCGGCGCCAAGCTGCTGCTGCTCGACGAGATCTCCGAAGGCCTGGCCCCGGTGATCGTCCAGAAGCTCGCGGCGATGGTGACGGCACTGCGCAAGCAGGGCTACACGATCGTCATGGTGGAGCAGAACTTCGTGTTTGCCGCGCCGCTGGCGGACCGCTTCGTGGTGATGGAGCACGGGCAGGTCATCCAGCAGTTCACGCAGGCCGAGCTGCCTTCGCGCATGGATCGCCTGCACGAGTACCTCGGCGTCTGAGACCTCCGCCGTCCTTCCCTTTCAACGACCCGACTTGCACGGGACACCATGACATTTTTCGGAATATCGACCCAGGCCTTGCTGGGCCAGCTGCTGCTCGGCCTGGTCAACGGCTCGTTCTACGCGATGCTGAGCCTCGGACTGGCCGTGATCTTCGGCCTGCTGGGCATCGTCAACTTCGCCCACGGCGCGCTCTACATGATCGGCGCCTTCGTGGCCTTCGTGTCGCTCGAGAGCTTCGGGCTCAGCTACTGGCTGGCACTGGCGCTGGCGCCGCTGCTCGTCGGCGCGCTGGGGATCGTCGTCGAGCGCCTGCTGCTCAAGCACCTCTACAAGATCGACCCGATGTACGGGCTGCTGCTGACCTTCGGGCTGGCGCTGATCGCCGAAGGGCTGTTCCGCGAGCGGTTCGGCGTCTCCGGCCAGCAGTATCCGGTGCCCGAGCTGCTGCAGGGCGCCACCGACCTCGGCTTCATGATGCTGCCCAACTACCGCGCCTGGGTGGTGATCGCCTCGCTCGGCGTCTGCCTCGGGACCTGGTTCCTGATCGAGCGCACCCGGCTCGGCGCCTACCTGCGCGCCGCCACCGAGAACCCCGCGCTGGTCCAGGCCTTCGGCATCAACGTGCCGGTGATGGTGATGCTGACCTACGGCGCGGGCTGCGCACTCGCGGCGCTGGCCGGCGTGCTGGCCGCGCCGGTGATCCAGATCACGCCGCTGATGGGCAGCAATCTCATCATCGTGGTGTTCGCCGTGGTGGTCATCGGCGGCATGGGCTCGATCCTGGGTTCCATCGTGACCGGCATCGGGCTCGGCCTCATCGAGGGGCTGACGAAGGTGTTCTACCCGCAGGCCTCCAGCGTCGTCGTGTTCCTGATCATGGCGATCGTGCTGATGGTGAAGCCCGCCGGCCTGTTCGGAAAGGAAGCCCGATGAGCCACGCAAACATCAGCCGCGACACCGCGAAACTCGCCCGCGCCGGGCTCTGGGTCGGCCTCGCCATCCTGCTGGCCGCACCGTTCATCGGGCTCTATCCGGTGTTCATGATGACGGCGCTCTGCTATGCCATCTTCGCCTGCGCCTTCAACCTGCTGCTGGGCTACACGGGACTGCTGTCCTTCGGGCACGCCGCCTATCTCGGTTCGGCGGCCTATGCCACCGGCTGGCTGGTGCGCAGCGCGGGCTGGTCGCCGGAACTCGGCGTGCTGGCCGGCACGGCGATCGCCGCGCTGTGCGGCCTGGTGATCGGGCTGATCTCGATCCGGCGCCAGGGCATCTACTTCGCGATGGTCACGCTGGCCCTGGCGCAGATGATCTACTTCGTCTTCCTGCAGGCGCCTTTCACGGGCGGCGAGGACGGCCTCCAGGGCGTACCCCGCGGCAAGCTGTTCGGCCTGCTTTCGCTGGACGACGATCGGGTCCTGTACTACGTCGTGCTCGCGGTGTTCCTGGCGGCCTTTCTCACGATCATGCGGGTCGTGCACTCGCCCTACGGGCAGGTGCTGAAGGCGATCCGCGAGAACGAGCCGCGCGCCGTGTCGCTGGGTTACGACGTCAACCGCTACAAGCTGCTGGCCTTCGTGCTGTCGACCGCGCTGGCCGGCCTGGCCGGCTCGCTGAAGACGATCGTGCTCGGCTTCGCCACGCTCAGCGATGCGCACTGGTCGCTGTCCGGTGAAGTCGTGCTGATGACGCTGCTGGGCGGCATGGGCACCTTCGCCGGCCCGGTGGTCGGGGCCTTCACGGTCGTCGGCCTGCAGAACTTCCTGGCGGCGCGCGTGGGCCCGTGGGTCACGGTGATCATGGGCGTGACCTTCGTGGTGTGCGTGCTGGTGTTCCGCCGCGGCGTGGTCGGCGAACTGAAGGCCCGGCTGCAGGCCTGGAGAGCGCCGCGCTGAATCCGCAAAGGCGCGCGGCCCCGAACGGGGCCGTTCGCCTGGCGCTACGCCGCCGGCAGGTTCGGCGTGGTGCGCGGATTGGTGGTGCTCATCCAGAGCACTTCGGCCTCGGCCTTGCTGAGCGTGATCACGCGGTGGCCCATGCGGCTGTCGATGTACCACGAGTCCCCCTCGGCCAGCTCCACCGGTTCATAGAACTCCGTGTAGAGCCGCACCGTGCCCTTGAGCACGTAGACGAACTCCTCGCCGTCGTGCCGGCTCCAGTCCTCGAAATCGCCGAAATCGCGCGCGACGACCCGGGTCTTGAAAGGCACCATGTCCTTGTTCGACAGCTCTGGGCAGAGCATCACGTGCTCGTACTGCGCCGTGATGTGGGGCTGGCCGGTGCCGTTGCGCGACACGCTCAGCCGACCGGCGCCGGCGGGCTTCGGCTGGGGGGCGAACAACTCCGCGAGCTCGATGCCGAGCCCCGCCGCCAGCTTGATCAGCGCATCGTAGGTCGGCGACATCTGGCCGTTCTCGATCTTGGACAGCGTGGACCGCGCCAGGCCGGTCGACTTGCTGGCCTGGTCCAGCGTCCATCCCTTGGAGGCGCGCAGCACGCGCACCCGCTGGCCCAGGAAGGCTTCGCTGGCTTGGTTGTCGGTCATGGTTTTCTTCGGGGGTGGGGCGGCTCTCGGCCTGGAGGTGGAGCGTCCCGTTCGGGGGCGTTGGACACAAACAGGGCCATGTTTCTCAAAGGAAACAGTGTAGTTCATGGCCCCCCGGCCGCCGCCGTTTCCGCGATCAGCCAGCGGCGAAAGGCTTGCAGCGGGGCGAACGTGGCCCGGCTCGACGGCCACGCGAGGTAGTAGCGCTCGGCGCTCTCCATCGGGCTGTCCAGGGCCAGCACCAGGTCGCCGCGCGCGAGTTCGGCCTCGATCAGGAAGCGCGGCAGCAGGGCGATGCCGAGCCCGGCGATGGCGGCCTGGGTGGCGAGCGCGAACTGGTCCAGCCGCATGCCCGGCGCCTTCGGCGCGCCCAGGCCATGCGAAGCGAACCACCGGGCCCAGGCCTCGGGGCGCGAGTCGAGATGCAGCAGGGAGGCGTCGAGCAGCTGCGCGGCCGAGCGGAAGCGGTGGCGGCGGCGCAGCGCGGGGTTGCAGGCCGGCACCACTGTCTCGCGCATCAGCAGGTCGAGTTCGGCGCCGGGCCAGTGCGGCTCGCCGAAATGGATCGCCGCGTCGAGGTTGTCGAGCTGGAAGTCGAAGGGCAACAGGCGCGTCGAGAGATTGAGGGTGATGCCCGGATGGGCCTCCAGGAAGCGCGGCAGGCGGGGCGCCAGCCAGCGGGTGCCGAAGGTCGGCAGGATCGCCAGCTGCAGGGTGCCGCCGTCCGGGTTGGCGCGAAAGCCCAGCGTGGCATTGGCGATGCGGGTCAGCGCCGCGCGGATCTCGACCGCATAGGCCTCGCCGGCGGCGGTCGGTCGCACGCGCTGCCGTTCGCGCAGGAAGAGGGCCGTGCCGAGCAGGTCCTCGAGCGCCAGGATCTGCCGGCTGACCGCGCTTTGCGTGAGGTGCAGTTCGGCCGCCGCGGCGGTGAAGCTCTGCAGCCGCGCCGCGGCCTCGAAGGCGCAGAGCAGCGAGGTGGAGGGCAGGAAGCGTCGGGCCAATGTCATCGCGGTCATTCCGAAATCAGATGAAGTCCTTCCGGATTGTCGTTTGCGCGGGCGATGTTCGCTACCTACGATCGGCTCTTTCCTTAAGGCGACTCCATGCCATTCGGTCATGACCGAGGGCGGCAGTCGCTCCACGCCCTCGAACGGACCTTTGTCGATGCAAGCCTCCCCTCTGCTTTCCCCGGACGAGATCCGGGCCGCCTTCTCCGCCGCGCTGTCGACCATGTACCGCCAGGAAGTGCCGCAATACGGTCTGCTCATGGACCTGGTGTCCGACGTCAACGCGGTCGCGCTGCGGGCGGATCCGGCACTGCGCCAGGACCTGGCGGCCAGCGGCCAGATGGAGCGCCTCGACCAGGAACGCCACGGCGCGATTCGCGTCGGCACCGAGGGCGAGCTCGCGACCATCGCGCGGATGTTCCGCGTCATGGGCATGCAGCCCGTGGGCTACTACGACCTCTCCGAAGCCGGGGTCCCGGTGCACTCGACCGCCTTCCGGCCCGTGACCGACGCGGCGCTGGCGTCGAACCCGTTCCGGGTCTTCACCTCGCTGCTCCGGCTCCCGCTGATCGAGGATCCCGCCTTGCGCGAGGAGGCCGCGGCCATCCTCGCGCGGCGGCGCATCTTCACGCCGCGGGCGCTGGAGCTTCTTCAGGTGGCAGAGACGCAGGGTGGGCTGACGCCGCCGCAAGCCACCGGGTTCGTGCAGGCCTTGCTCGACACCTTCCGCTGGCATGGCGATGCCACGGTGGACGCAGCCACCTACGACCGTCTGCTCGAGGCGCATCGGCTGGTGGCGGACGTCGTGTGCTTTCGCGGACCGCACATCAACCACCTGACGCCCCGGACGCTCGACATCGATGCGGCCCAGGCCGAAATGCCGCGGCGCGGCGTCGGTGCCAAGGCCCTGATCGAAGGGCCGCCGCCGCGGCGCCATCCGATCCTGTTGCGCCAGACCAGCTTCAAGGCCCTGGAGGAACCGATCGTCTTCGCCGGCACGGCGGAGGGCGGCGATGTCGTCGGCGCGCACACCGCGCGCTTCGGCGAGATCGAGCAACGCGGCATGGCCCTCACGCGGTCCGGCCGGCAGCGCTACAACCAGTTGCTGGCCGAGGCGCGCGAGGGCGACCAGGCCGTCGCCTACCCCGAGCGGCTGGCGAAGGCCTTCGAGGCGTTTCCGGACGACCTGACCGTCCTGCGGCGCTCGGGCCTGGCCTTCTTCCGCTACCGGATCGACGCGTCGGCGGCCGCCGGATCGCCGACCGGCGCCGAGGCCTGGCCGATGGACGACCTGGTGATGCTCGGCATCGTGCGGGCCGAGCCGATCACCTACGAGGACTTCCTGCCCGTCAGCGCCGCCGGCATCTTCCGCTCGAACCTCGGCGACGCGGCGGGCACCGTGTACGCCGCGCCCGGCAGCCAGGCCGAGTTCGAGCGTGCGCTGGGTTGCGCGGTGCAGGACGAGATCGCGCTCTACGAAGACGCGGAGCAACGCTCGATCGCCGAGGTGCGCGAGGCGCTGAGGCGCGCGGCATGAAGCAGTCCCACGATCTCGTCGACAGCCTGAGGCAGCTGCTCGGCGACAAGGGCCTGCTCACCGGCGACGAGATGGCGGCCTACGAGTCGGGCGCGCGCTACGGCCGCGGCCAGGCCCTGGCCGTGGCGCGTCCCGACAGCGTCGCGCAACTGCGCGAGGTGGTGCGCGCCTCGCTGCGGCACGGCCTCGGCGTGGTGCCTCAAGGCGCCAACACCGGCCTGGTCGGAGCCGGGTCGCCCGACGCCAGCGGACGCCAGCTCATCCTGTCCACGCAGCGGCTTCGCTCGCTCTGCGAGATCGATGTCGCCAACCGCAGCGTGCGCGTCGCCGCGGGCATGCGCCTGAGCGAGCTCAACGAGCGGCTGGCGCCGCACGGCCTGTGGTTTCCGATCGACATCGGCGCCGATCCGTCGATCGGCGGCATGGTCGCCGCCAACACCGGCGGGACGCGGCTGATCCGGTACGGCGACGTGCGCCACAACCTGCTGGCCATCGAGGTGGTCCTGTTCCAGGAGGACGCACCGGTGCTGCGCCTGGGCAGCGCGCTGCGCAAGGACAACACCGGACCGGACCTGAAGCAGCTGTTCGTCGGCACCTCCGGCGCCGGCGGCCTGATCACCGAAGTCACGCTGGAAGTCAGGCCGCGCCCGCTGCAGTCGGCCACGGCGCTGGTGGTGCCGTCGTCGGATGCCGCGGTGATGGAATTGCTGCGAGCCCTGGAAACCGAGCTCGGCGATTTCCTCTCGGCCTTCGAAGGACTCTCGGGGCGCGCGATGCAGGCCGCGATCGACCATGTGCCGAGCCTCCGGAATCCCTTCGCGCCCGAGCCGCTGCCCGAATTCGCGCTGCTGATCGAACTCGAGAGCAGCTCGTCCGGCGCCTGCACCGGCCTCGACCTCCAAGCCTGCCTCGATCGCTTCCTGGAGACCCAGTTCGATCGAACCCTGAGCAACGCGGTGCTGGGCGGCGGTGCATCGCTGTGGCACCTGCGCCATGCGATCAGCGATGGCGCGCGCGCCCTGGGCCAGCCGATCGCCTTCGACGTCTCGGTCCCGCGCTCGCAGCTCATGGCCTTCCGCCGCGCCGCGCTCGATGTCGTCGCCGACGGCTTCGCCGGCCTGACCGTGATCGACTTCGGCCATATCGCGGACGGCGGCATGCACTTCAACGTGATCCGGCCGCACAGCGAGCCGCCGCTCGATGCCGCACGGACCCAGGCGCTGCGCGACGGCATCTATGGCCTGGCCGTCGAATCGTTCGGCGGCAGCTACAGCGCCGAGCACGGCATCGGTCCGCACAACCTCGGCTACTACCGGCGCTACGGCGGCATCGCGGTCCAGTCCCTGGCGCGCGGCATTCGCGCGCTGCTCGATCCGCAGGCCCTGTGCGGCGTGGTCGATTTCGGGCCCGCGCCGGACGGCGATGCCCCATCCCTCCACCACCACTGACTTTCCCTTCGAGGACCTCGATGCGCCAGATTCCCTACGCTTCGCCCTTTGCCGAACCGGCAGGCTCGCCGATTCGCGAGCTGTTTCCCTACCTGAGCCGGCCCGGCATGATTTCACTGGCCGGCGGCTATCCCTCGGCGAGCCTGTTCGACCTGCCGGGCCTGCAGGAGGCCAGCCTGCGCGCGATGGCGAACCCGGGCCAGTCGCTGCAGTACTGCGCGACCGAAGGCCTGCCGGCGTTGCGCGAAGCCCTGCAGGCCTTGAGCGCATCGCGCGGCATCCGCTGCGGCAGCGACGAGCTGATCGTGACCACGGGTTCGCAGCAGGCCTTCGACCTGCTGGTGCGCGTGCTGCTCGAGCCCGGGGACGGCGTGTACGTCGAGTCGCCCACCTACCCGGCCACGCTGCAGGCGCTGCGGCTCGCGCAGGCGCGCATCGAGCAGGTGCCCGCGGACGACGAGGGCCTCCAGGTGGAGCGGCTCGAAGCCCTGCTGGCCGAGACGCCGCCGGCGCGCCGGCCGAAGCTGCTCTACACCGTGCCCAACTTCTCGAATCCCGGCGGCACGCTGCTGCCGGCCGCGCGCCGCGAGGCGCTGGTGCGGCTGGCCATCCGCTACGGCTTCCTGATCGTCGAGGACGACCCCTATGGCGCGCTCGACTTCGGCACCGGCGCACCCCGCACGCTGTTCGAGATCGGATGCGAGTTGGCACCGGACGACAACCCGGTGATCTACCTGTCGAGTCTTTCGAAGACCGTGGCGCCCGCCTTGCGCATCGGCTGGATGGTCGCCCCGCGCGAGCTGCTCAGGCGTTGCGCGATCGCCAAGCAGACCGCCGACCTGTGCACCTCGTCCCTGGCCCAGGCGGTCGCCGCCGAGTACCTGGCCGGCGGCCGCGGCCCGGCCGCGATCGCCGGCATGCGTGCCGAGTACGGCAAGCGCATGCGACACATGGTCGGCGCGCTGCGCGACCAGCTCGCGGGCCAGGTCGAATTCGTCGAGCCGGCCGGCGGCATGTTCGTCTGGGTCCGGACCGACCCGGCGATCGAACCGCGGCGCCTGTTCGAAGCGGCGGTCGATGCCGGCGTGCTGTTCGTTCCCGGCCAGGCCTTCTTCGCGGCCGACGGCGACCCGCACACCATGCGCCTGACCTACGCGGCGCCGGACTGCGAACAGATCTCGGAGGGCGTCGCGCGCCTTGCGCGGGCTTTCGATCGGGCCGGCGGCTGAGGCGCCGGCGCCGCAGCCGCAGTACACCGACCGGGGGCAACCCGTTCTTCGTCAGCGTGGAATCCGGTGGGCGCTTCGTCCATGTCGCGAGCTCCGGCTCCATGCGCGACACCACCACGGGCGTACTGAGCCCCATGCCGGCCACGTTCTCCGCAGGCAATCTTGGTCGCGGTGCCGATTCGCCTTTACCGCTTGGGGTACGACTCGCGCGGATCGGACATCGAGGGCGCCGTCTCCTTCTGAATATTTGCGCGAAACGTCCGAGCGTCGTCATCGGGGATGCGCCAGATAGGCCGTCTGTTCCTTAATCCTGAAGCCGTCTCGATCGTGCCGTCTGGTCGAAGCGTGGAAAGGGAAGGAACTCCATGTCGGAAAAGTCGAGACTGGCGCAATGGCGCGGCTTCTTGTCGGGGCTTGCTGCAGTCGCCGTGTGCGTGTGGGCGGTGGTCACGTGTGTATCGGGGGACAGTGACTCAGGCAGTGGGGCCGCCGCAGCGGAAGCGGAGGCTGCAATGACGAACGCCGAGGCCTGCAGGATGGAATTGCAGTGCACGGACGATCCAGAGGTTTTCATGGCCGTGAGCATGTGTCGCCAGCACGTAGAGAAGCTCTCCGATCGCGTCGTCAAGTGGACCGGCGCCACGCTGGACGGCAAGTTCAGCAGGTCACGATGGCGCAATCCGGCGCACGCCGCCTTCACGTTCACGTTCGTGGAAGACGAGGCAGAGGTTCAAGTCGGCCTTGGTGCGCTCGCGCCGATGATCTACGAGTGTGATGTGGATCTCGACCTCAAGGACGTTTTGGATGTGCGGGCGAGGGAAGGCCGGTTGCCGCTCCAACTGAGCATCAACTCCACAGATCTCGCCGAGGGTGCTTTGTTCGCCCGCCTTTTCCTGGGCGGCTTCCAGTCCGGCAACTCCCGCCGCCGTCCTCCACTTCAACACCACAACACGGCATCGAACACGGAGGGGTCGTTGTCGTAGCGCCGGCGCGCCGCCGGATCGCGCAGAACCAGGAACGCATGCTCGATGCGCAGCGACCGGACCGAGGGCGTGCCGCAGCGGCGCAACAGCCGTTCCCAGGCACTTTCCTGGCGGGCCCGGAGCAGGCCATAGGCCCGCTCGAGCTCCTCCGGGCTTGCGCCGGGCCGCGCACCGAGGACCTGGTAGAGGTTCATCAGGGGGAGGGCGAGTCCGCCGCGCAAAGGCGGTTCATTGCGCGGCGTCGCGGGCTGCCAGGTCCACCTGCTGCCATTCGGCTGCGGCGAGCAGGGGGCCGAGCGCGGCGAGCGTCGGTCCGTGGGAGGCGGCCGAACCCGTATGGCCGGTTCGAAGCGCGCCGAGTGCCGTGCGCGTCGCGGCCACCACGTTCAGCATCAGCGCCGCGGCATGCATCACGATCTCGAAGCCCACAGTCTCGACTTCGTCGAGCGTGGGCGCGATCCAGGGCTTGGTCTCCACCACCAGCGCGATCAGCGGCAGCTTCACGCTGTCGCGCAGGCGCTTCATGTCGTCGAGGCTGCGCAGGCCGGTCGCCAGCACGGCGTCGACGCCGAGGTCCTCGAAGCGGCGCGCCCGTTCGGCCACCTCTTCGTGCCGGCCCGCATGGGCGACGTCGGTGCGGCCGACGATCCAGGTGTCGGTGCTGGCGCGGGCACGCAGCGCGGCCTCGAGCTTGGCACTCATCTCGGACAGAGGGAGGGTGCGCACGGGCTCGCCGGCCACCAGGGGCATCAGGTCCTCGAGGATCAGGCCCGCGATGCCCAACTGCTCGAAGCTCCGTACCGTGCGGGTCACGGCCTTGGCGTCGCCGAAACCGTCCTCGGCGTCGAGCATGATCGGCAGCGTCGAGGCGGCCCGGATGCGCGCGACGCAATCGCGGTACTCGCCGAAGCTCTGCAGCCCGATGTCGGGCAGCGCGAACTGCATGATGCCGACCGCGGCGCCACCCACGCACAAGCCGTCGAAACCCAGTTGCTCGCCCACCCGCGCCGACAGTGCGTCGTGCACCCCCGGCAGCACCAGCGGCCGCCCTTGTCCAATCATGGCCTGGAAGCGGTTCATGCGCGCAGCCCCTGCCGCAGGCGTTGCAGGCGTTCGCGGTACGCGGCCGAAATGATCTGGGCATCGAAACCGTCGAGGACGATGCGTGCGCCGCGCTCCACCGCGCCCGGCATGCCGCCGGGCTCCGAGGCCGTGACGGCCACCAGCGGGAGACCGCGGGCCTGCGCCGCCGTGTGGACGGTGTCGAACAGCGCCTTCACCCGGGGGTGCTGGACGTCGCCGTCCAGGCCCAGGGTCTGGGCCAGGTCGAGGGCGCCGAAGAGCAGCGCGTCGAGCCCCTCGACGCCGGCGATCTGCGCGATGCGCTCCACGCCGTCCGGGTCTTCCACCAGCACCCAGACCAGCGCATCGGCCGAGGCGTCGCGCGCGAAGGCGGCCCAGTCCGGCGTCCAATGGCCGGCCGCGCGGCTGGTCGCGCAGGCCCCTCGCTCGCCCAGCGGCCCGAAGCGGGCGGCGCGCACGGCGGATTCGGCCTGGATGCGGTCGCGCACGCGCGGCACCAGCACCCCGGCGGCTCCCGCGTCGAGCGCGCGCTGGATGAACGACGCGCCATGGTCCGGCACGCGCACCATCGCCGCCACGCCGGCGGCGTCGGCGGCGCGGATGAGCCGCGCGACGGCCCCGATGTCGAGCGCGCCGTGTTCGGCGTCGAGCATCACGAAGTCGTAGCCCGCGAGGCCGGCGATCTCGACGATCTCTGCGCAATCGAACTGGATCATGGTGCCGACGACGCGCGGCTCCTGCGCGATGCGGGCGCGCAGCGATGGTTTCCGAAGGAGCACGTCGGGCCTTCCTAGATTTCGGCGCTGAAGCCGATGGTGCGCACCAGCTCACCCCAGCGCGCCGAGTCGGCCTTGAGCATGGCCGCAAGCTCCGCCGGGCTGGACGCCGCGGGTTCGAATCCCATCGCGAGCAGGGTTTCGGAGAGCGTCGGATCGGCGACCGCGGCGCGGATCGCCGTGTTGGCGCGTGCGACCACTTCGGCGCTGGCGCCGGCGGGCAGGTAGATGCCGAACCATTCCTTGACGACCAGGTCCTTGTAGCCCTGTTCGGCCAGCGTGGGCACCGCGGGCGCGAAGCGGCTGCGCTGCGCGCCGGACAACGCGAGCACGCGGCATTTCTTCGCCTTCACGTACTGGGTCAGTTCGCCGATGGGGCAGATCACTCCGGGGACCTGCCCCGCGATCATGTCGAGGATGGCCGGCTGGCCGCCGCGGTAGCCCACATGGGCGATCTCGGTGCCGCTGCTGCGAGCCAGCTTGACGCCGATGAAATGGGCGGTGGATCCGGCGGCCGGGTAGGCCAGGCTGGCCGACGCCGGGTTGGCCTTGAACCACGCCATCAGTTGCGGAACGCTGGTGACGCTCTCCGGCACCGCGGGGCCGACCGCGACGGCGTACTCGAACACCGCCGCCAGCGACACCGGCTTCAGGTCGGTCGCCGGGTTGTAGGCGAGGTGCTTGTAGGTGTGGGGGTAGATGCCGAGCGCGAACATCGGGATCAGCAGCAGCGTGGCGCCGTCGGGCGCCGCGGCCTTGACGTATTGCACCGCGATCTGCCCGCCGGCACCGGTGCGGCTTTCGACGAAGGCGGACTTCGCATAGCCATGCGCCAGGCGCTCGGCGATGCGCCGGGAGATCGTGTCGGCGCCCCCTCCGGCGGCGAAGCCGTTCACGACCCTGGCGACTTCCAGTGATTGTGCGAAGGCATGCCTGCCGACGAGGGCGAGGCTGGCGGCGCAGAGCGCCTGGCGCCGGGTGATGGTCATCGTGAAACTCCTGGTGGTGGCGGACGGCACAAGAACAGTGGATTCAAACTATTGTCATAGCAATATAACAATATAACGTACCGGTGTACAGTGCCTGCCACGCACCTGCGCTTTTCGTCCCTGCCCATGAACAAGACCGCTGCCAGTACACCCATCAAGGACGCCGGCATTCCCCTGCACCGCCAGCTCTTCCTGTGCCTGCGAGACCGCATCTACCGGGGCATCTATGCGCCCGGGACCTCGATCCCCAACGAAGCCCAGCTGTGCGAGCTGTTCGGCGTCTCCCGCATCACCGTGCGGCGCGCGCTGGCGGACCTGGAGGCAAAGGGGCTGCTGCTGCGCAAGCAGCGCCTCGGCACCTTCGTCCATCCGGACTTCCAGCCGGCACGGCAGAGCGGCACCCTCGCGTTCCTGGACGCGCTGGAAAGCACGGCGCTGGACGCGATGCCCTCCCAGGTGCTCTTGATCCGCAGGGAGCCGCCTCCGGCAGACATCGGCGCCCTGCTGCAACTGGCCGAGGGGGAGCCCGCCCAGCACACCCGCCGCCTGCGCATCGAGAACGGCACGCCCGTGGTGCTCAGCGACGCCTGGGCGCCGCTGGACCTGTTGAAGGGCGTGGCGGAGTCCGCCCTGCGCAAGAACCTGATCTACCAACTGCTGCTGGCGCAGGGCATCGTGTTCGATCGGGTGGTGCAGGAGATCAGCGCCGAATCCGCCGACCCGGAGAATGCGCAGCTGCTGAACACCGAGGTCGGTGCGCCGCTGCTGCGCGTCACCCGCCTGCTGCACGACACCCGCGACAGGCCGATCCAGCACCTGACCGCACGGTCGAGCCCGGATCGCACGCGCATGATGATGGACATCTCGGCGAGCTCCATCGGTTCCCTGGGCGCCGGTGCGCTGGCGCATGACGTTTAGCCCCGGACGGCCAGCCTGAACACGTCGATTCCGAGTCGATCCACCACGTCGCCAAAGCGCTCCGCCTCGCTGTCGCGGTGCGCCAGGTAGGTGTCGACGAGCCGCTCGATCGCGTCCGGTGTCGGGTCGCGCACGATGCACCTGCAGATGTCGAGGTCGATGTCGCCGATGTCGAACAGATGGTCGAGGTCTTCCAGGCGCTCCTGGATCGGATCGGCAAATGTCGAGGGGCCGCCTTCCGGGCATGGCATGACGCTCGTCGGCAAGCCCGTGTGCGCCATCGCCAGCCCCAGGACGTCGAGTTTGCGCCACAGCGGGAACAGGTGATCGCGCCGCACGTCCGCCAGGATCAGGTCCTGTTCCTGGGAGACACGCAGTTCGCCGAAGCCGTGGCGATCCGCGAGATCGGCCACCGCGTCCATCTGGTCGGCGCTGATGTCGCCGGGCGGCACGCCGGCCTTCTCGAGCGACAGGCTGACCGCGGCATAGCCCGGCACGCGATGGCCGTGCACGTTGTTCTGCAGCCAGCGCGCGAATCCGGCGTGGGTCGAAGCGAGGGGCCTGCTCCCGTCATCGACATCGGCGGCGCGCGGGTCGTAGGGCGGCCACGTGAAGCGCGCGGCGATGCGCTCGAGATCCGCCTCCTCGAGCGTGTCGGGACCGTTCCTGGTGCGACGCCATTCCTGGTCGACCTGGTCCGCGAAGACCACCGGGCTGAGATCCCTGACGAGGGTCCTGATGCGCGCCTTGTACTTGCCGTCCGGGCGGCGGCGGTGAGACTCGTACACCCGCAGCGTGGCCTCGAGGTAGGTCAGCAGGTGCGGCCATGGCACGAACGGGTGGATCAGCGTGCCGACGACTGGCGCGCGCCCGACCCCGCCGCCGACCCGGACGCTGAATCCCGTCTGTCCTTCGCGTTCGATTGCCTGCAGGCCGATGTCGTGGGGATCGACCGCCGCCCGATCGGTGCGCGTGCCGTTGACGGCGATCCTGAACTTTCGCGGCAGGAAGGCGAACTCGGGATGCCGCAGGGACCATTGCCGGATCAGCTCGCACCACACCAGGGGATCGACCAGTTCGTCGGGCGCGATGCCCGCGAAGCGATCCGTGGCCGCGTGGCGCATGCCGTTGCCCGGAGGCTGGACCGCGTGCATCCGGACCGTCGACAGTTCCGCGAGGATGGTCGGTACATCCTCCAGCCGCGGCCACTGGAACTCGATGCTCTGCCGTGTGCTGAAGTGGCCGTAGCCGCGATCCCAGCGTCGCGCCACATGCGCCAGCATGCGAAGCTGCGTGGTGTCGAGCATCCCGTAGGGGATCGCCACCCGGAGCATCGGTGCGTGGCGCTGGATGTGGAGGCCGTTCTGCAGCCGCAGCGTCCGGAATTCTTCCTCGGTCAGCTGTCCCGCGAGGAAGCGACGCGTCTGCTCGGCGAACTGCGTGACCCGTTCTTCCGCGAGCCAGCGGTCGACTTCGTCAGGCACGTACACGGCGCTTGTTCCTTCTAGCGCTGGCCATCGTCGACCGCGATCTGATCGGCACTCAGCCCGCCCACGCGCGCATGCACCCTTCCACCGGTCGACATGGCCAGGGCAAACAGGATCTCGTCCGGCCGCGGCGCATCCTGCATGCCGACTTCGGCCGAGGAGAAATGGCTGCGCACGTAGGCCGCGCGAATGTGGTGGAGCGGGACCATGAGCCGGTAGCCCGCGCTCGCCACGGCCTTGACCGAGGGCACGATCGCCTTCGAGTGCCCGAGCGCTTCGCGCATCGCCCACCCGCCCGCTTCGTGCCAGACCGCGCCGTGCTCCGTCTCGCCGTTCACGCCGACGATGGCGGCCTTCCCGTAGGCTTCGACGCGTGCCTTGCCGAGCGTGCTCACGAGCTCTTCGGCGAGGCTCGCGCCAAGCGGCTTCAGCGCCTCCATGAAGGCCATCAGGTCGGGCTCGAAGCGGCCCGCGTACGGATTGCGGACCACCGCGCAGGCGGTGGCCACCAGCACCGGCCGGCTGACCGGCGTTCCGCCTTCATGAAAGATCATCTCCATGCTGAGGCTGCGTTTGCGGATGTCGATCGATGGCATGGGTTGGAACCTTGAAGTGCACGCGCCAGGTGCGTCGCGAATCGGCGTGCAGCCAAGGTTAGGCGCGCGGCGTCCGCCCGAACAGCATCAGTGGGCGGGGCAGAAAGCGGATCAGCCCGGCTAGAGCTTTCTCGACTCGATCGAGACCCGTCTGATTCCCTTCCAAAGGGCCTGAAACCAGAATTCGGGGCAACGCGGCGCCTGCCGCGCTTTCTTTTTGCCCCCCATGGTTTCCTCCTCGTCGCCCGCACTCGCCGTGCGTGCCGTTGTCGCTGCCTGTACGGCCCTGAGCGCGCCGTCGCTCTCGTTCGCCCAGGCCAAACCCTCTGCGCCGCAGCCCTCATCCACAACCTCGACGGCGGGCGCATCACCGGCGGGAGCGTCGCGGTCAATGCCAGGAACGACCTGAACAACCTCGGCGCCACCATCGACGCCGAGAAGGCGCTGGTCATGACCGCAGGGCGGGATCTCAACATCAAGAGCACCACCAAGGAAACCAGCAATGGTCAGGCGCTGGATCGAGCGGCGGGCGTCTATGTCACCGGCGATAGCGGCCTTCTCATCGCCTCGGCCGGGCGGGACGTCAACGTCGCCGGCGCCTTGATCGCCAGCGAGGGCTCCGCCGCCGTAGGCGCGGGCCGCGACATCAACATCGGCACCGTCACCGAGTCCAGCAGCACGAGCAGGGTGTCGACCAACGGAAAGGCTGCGCTGAGCTCCAGCCAGAGCCGGGAGATCGGCTCCGCGATCGTCGCCAACGACAATGTGCGCCTTGCAGCCGGCAACGATCTCAACATCCGAGCCAGTGCCATCGCCAGTGCCGGTGGCGCGCTCGTCGCGAGTGCGACCCACGACATCAACATCACTGCCGGCCAGGCGACCTCGAACTCGGCCGCAGCGAGCGTGGGTTCATCCAAGAGCCTGCTCAAGAAGACCACCTCCAGCGCCTTCGCCAGCAACAGCACGACCGAAGTCCTCTCGAGCAGCCTGAGCGGCAATACGGTCGCGCTGGTTGCCGGCAACGACGTCAACGTGCAGGCGGCAAGGCTTCGCTCCGAGGAAGCGATGAGCCTGTCTGCTGGTCGTGACGTCAACCTCACGACCGCGACGCGGACCACCGAGGAATCGCGCGCGAGCCAGAGCAAGACCAGTGCGACGGGCCTGGCCAAGGCGCTGGCACCTGCGGCCGGCACGATCGTCGGCGCCGCGCTGTTGGGTGGCAAGTCCTCCAGCAGCATGGAAACGAGAACGCTGAACGAAGCCGTCGGCACGTCCGTCTCCGCCGGCAGTCTCCAGATCGTGAGCGGCCGGGACACGACGCTGCAGGCCGCGACCGTGGTCGCTGACGGCGATCTCACGGTGGTCGCCGGGCGCAACCTCACGATCGAAAGCGCGCAGAGCACCAGCGTCGGCGCCAACTCGCAAAGCAACAGCAAGAGCGGCATGGTGGGCACCTGGTACAACCCTGCGATCGGCAACGTCAAGTCGGCGCAGTCGGAAGCGACCACGGGCACCAGCCAAGTCGGCAGCCAGCTTGCCAGCCTCCAAGGCGACGTCACCCTGGTGGCAGGCGACACCTACCGCCAGACTGCCAGCAGCGTCATGGCTCTGGGCCAGGCCGGCGCGCTGGTGGGCGGCGACGTCAACATCCTCGCGAAGAACGTGCTGATCAACGAGGCCTACAACACCGAGCAATTGGTCGCGCAGGGGCGCAGTTCCAGCACGATCGTCGGCGGCAGTGCGAGCGTCGGGGGCATCAGCACCGACAGCCTGCGCAACACCAACAACACCCTCAAGGCGATGGGCGATACCAGCGACAGCCGCATTCAGTCACTGGGAGCGGCCAACCTGGCGATGAGCGGCAAGCAGGCCTACGACACCGCCAACGCGCTGGCTGGCGGCGCCAGTATGGGCGAGATTGGCTACAAGGTCAGCGTCAACGTGAGCCGCAACAAGAGCGAGTACGCCAACTCCGCCAGCGGCAGCGAGGCAGTGGGTTCGAGCATCGTCGGCGCGAACAACGTCAACATCGTAGCGATCGGCGGCGGCGAGGGCTCCAACATTCATGCCATCGGTTCGACGATCGCGGCGGGCAACACCGTCAACCTCGCGGCGGACAACGCCATCACGCTGGAGGCGAGCAAGAACACCTTCGAGCAGCGAGGCACCAACAGCAGCAGCGGCCAGAGCGTGGGCGTGGGCTTCGCGGCGGGCAGCCAGAACGGCTTCACGCTCGAGCTCGGCGCAAGCAAGGGCAAGGGCAACGAGAACCAGGACGACGTCAGCTACAACAACACGAAGGTGAGTGGCGGCAAGGCCGTCAACATCACCAGCGGCGGGGACCTCAACATGAAGGGCGCGGTGGTCGAAGCCGACCGCGTGACGGCGGACGTTGGCGGCAATCTGAACATCGAGAGCCTGCAGGACACCAGCGTGGGGCAGAGCCGCCAGTCCAGCAGCGGCGTGAACCTGAGCCTGTGCATCCCGCCGTTCTGCTACGGCGTGTCCACCGTCGGGGGCAATGCTGCCAGCGCCAAGGCCAACGGCAACTTCGTGAGTGTGGGCGAGCAGTCGGGCATCAAGGCTGGGGACGGCGGCTTCGATGTCAACGTCAAGGGCAACACCGACTTGAGGGGTGCGGTCATCGAGAGCACGCAAGCAGCTGTCGATGCGGGCAAGAACAGCTTCAAGACCGGCGGCGAACTCACCATGAGCGACCTGCAGAACAAGAGCGAGAGCAGCGGCAGCAGCTACGCGGTCAGCGGCAGCGTGGGTTTCATGGCTGGAGGAGCCGACGGTCAGCAGCAAGCCATGCGCGAACAAGGCATGAGCAAGCAGCAGATCGACTCCGCCAGAAAGACGACGCCGGGTGGAAGTGCGGGTGTCGGCAGCACCGAAAGCAGCCAGGGCAGTGTGACCAAGTCAGGCATCTCCGGCGTCGCTGGCGATGACAGCGTGCGGACCGGCGACAACTCAAGCGCCGGTACGCTGGTGAAGGACTGGAGCACGCAGACCATCGTCAAGGACGTGCAGGCTCAGGCACAGATCACGCAGCAGTTCAACCAGCAGGCGGCGCGCGAGATCGGCACCTACGCGGACAAGCAGCGTGACGCAGCCATCGCCCGCGGCGACAAGGAGGAAGCTGCGAAGTGGGACGAAGGTGGTGAATACCGAGTTGCGGCGCATACGGCGGCAGGTGCGCTCAGCGGTGGCGTGACAGTAGCCATTGCTGCCGGCGCGGGCGCAGCGTTGATGCCGAAGATTGGGGAAGCCATTGCCGACATGGGCCTGCCAGCACCTGTCGCCCAAGCGCTCGGTGCAGCGACGGCGGCGGCCATCGGGGGAGCCATCGGCGGAGCGGCGGGTGCGGGCAGTGCCTACAGCATTGACATCAACAATCGGCAGTTGCACCCCACTGAACGCGCCAAGCTGAAGGAGACGGCCAAGCAGGTCGCGCGCGAGCAAATCCCGGGTTTCGACCAACTGACGACCGAGCAGAAGGCCAAGGCCGAGGGCTACTGGTACGACCAACTCGCTCAGGCAGCACTCGCGCGCGTGGACGACAAGGGCAAGGCCGAGCGAGATAGCTACCTGAAGAACGTCACGACGAGCGACCAGTTGGGCTTGCAGGGCGGCTACTCCGCCGAATACGTGCTCGCCAACGCCGCGACTGCCGACAGAATCGTTGCTGGCCTGGCGAATCAGAACCAGCCGATCCTGAACATCTACGGCGAGCCGGTGAAGGCTGGTAAGGATGAACTGTTCGCGTTCAGCGCGACGGCCGAGCAGCGGGCCAACAGCTTCTTGCTCAACACACCGACGGCGGACGCTGAACGGCAACGGATCGCCAAGGAGAACGGCGATACGCTGAGCTACCTGCGTGCGGCCAGTGGCGGCGCCATCCCCGACTACACGATTGAAGAGCAACTTCTGGGCGGGGCGATTGCTGGCAAGGCGATTGGCGCGTTGGCCAGCGGAATGGAGCGCGTCGCGGCGGCCAAGGTTGCTGCCGCTGAGGTCGATGCAGCTCGCATCTCGAACAACCTGTACCGCGATGCAGAAGGCTTCGCGCAAGTCTCGCAGCGGGAGTTTCAGCCGGGAACGACCTACCGGGCCGAGAACATCAATGCCGGGCAGGTGACGGACCGCGATGGCTTGCCGCGCGTGGGGGATGCCGCCAAAGAGAACAACGCGCAAGTGGCTCAGAACACAGGAGGTCAGGCGCAATATTGGGGAACGGCCTATCCTGCTTGGAAGGAGGGCGAGATGGTGACGGACCGAACGATGACGCAGCCAGAGATTTATCGGCAGGTGGTGGATGCGAAGCAGTACGAGGCAATTCGAGATGCGCTCCGAAATGGCGATACAAATACGGCCTCCCAGCAACTCGGCGGCTGGGCCACCAAGGATCCGATCAACTCCATGGCCGATGTACGCGGCAATCTTGCAATCACTCCGGAGTTCAAGGCTGGACAGCTCTACACCGTGGAGTTCACGGTGAAGCCCGGTGTTGGCGTACGCGAAGGGACGGTGGGGCCGATGTGGGATCCCACGACGGCGAGCTTCCTGTCCGGTGGCGGTCAACAGGCCAACTTCATGGTGGGCAGGCCGGGTGCGAATCCGGAGTTGTTCACCATCAACCCAAACTCGATCAAGGCATTGAAATGAGCGCACTGGTTAGTAAAGTAATTGGTCGATGGCTTGGCGCGAATGGCTGTCTTGCTGAAGTTGTTTACGAGGGGTCCAACGTCAGTGGCCCCGAGCGCTGGGCCGCAGTGGATAGCCTGCCTGCACCAGTTGTCCGTCTTGAGACGCAGGTTGAGCTTTCAGATGGCTCAAGGAGAGGCCTTGGAGTTGGCGGAATTGCACACCTACTCCCGGATCACACTGGTGTTTTGGTCGTTTTTGTGTCAGCCAAGCCGCCAGCAGGGTTGATCTTCTTCGACGCACCGAACAATGCAGCGATCTTCAACGCGGACGGCTCACTACGTTTCCAGCTCAAGAACCCTTGGGGTGAGCACGGTAGCTTCCGCGCTGTTGTCTCCAATCCTCTCCCAAACGGCAGCTTCGAGCTAGGCGTTCGGGCCTGCCCTCGCAGCTACCCGGTCTGTGAAGATGTTTACATCGTCGATGGCAGCACCGACGATTTGAGCAAACAGATACCGCGTTGGGTGCGTGACTGATGTGCTCGCCTCATGGAGGCCGAAGCACACGACAGGCCTGGGGCGAACCCTGAGCTGTTCACCATCAATCCGAATTCGATCAAGGCATTGAAATGAGCGCGTTGATTCGTAAAGTGATCGGGCTTTGGAAAGGGGCCGATGGAAAAACGGCGGAAGTAGGCTATGAAGGTACGGACAGGGATCATCCAAAACGCTGGGAGGACGTTGATTCCCTCACGCCGCCGCGGTTTCAGTATCGGATGGCCATTGAGCTAGCAGATGGAAATCGGATTCTGCTTCCAACCGATCAAATTGCCGACATCCTGCCCGACGGTACCGGAGTGCTCGTAGTGTTTGATGCCGGCAATCGTGAGGCATCTATTGATTTAGTTAAAYYCCCCCCCCCCCCGCGCAACGCAGCCATCTTCCTGCCCTCGAAGCTACCCCGTCTGCGAGGACGTTTACATCGTCGATGGCAGCACCGACGATTTGAGCAAACAGATACCGCGTCGGGTGCGTGACTGATGCACACGTCTCATGGAGGCCGAAGCATACGGAACGGCGACGCTGATGCGATAGTTCGGCAATCTTCAAGCACCCACAGTTTCTTGTTAGCGTGAAGACACGCGCAACCAGATCATCGCCAGAACTCGTTATGTCCACTTGTGTAGTAGAAACCCAGATACCAGTCGGCAGTAGGGTAAGAATCGGGGTCCCAGCGGAACAGCCTGAGGAAGCGATCGCTGCTCTTCGAGAGCACTTGAAGGAACGCAAAGAGGTGGACGCCGCCTTTCTGGGCCTGATGGAGGTGGCTCCGCCTGATCGCAACTCCTATTTCACTTACACCATCGGACTTCGATGCACCTCCGTTAACCGGGAGGAAGAAGAAACGGCTGTGTTGGAAGTGCTTCTGCGCTCCTCGATTGGAAGGTGGCCAATCTCGCTTTTGCCATTGACTGACACATACTTCACCCGAGAGGCAATTTGCATCTTCGAACAGGAGCCTGCCCCAAAGAGGGCTGGTTTTCTTGCTCGCCTCTTGGGTCGTCGGTGAACGGGCTCACCTTTTCAAGGTTGCCCCGTTTCCGGGGACAACCGGCCAGTGACCCGTGAACCTCGCTCGAGTTCACCCTAGTTCATTTATTCGGGTTCATCACCGGCAAGAAAAATGGAACGCAAGCCCTCCATCGGTCACTTCCTGTTCACTATCGCAATTGCCTGCACCTTGTCCGCCTGCGCGTATCGCGATATCAATCCTGAAGCTGCCGCAGCCGACGAGCGCGCTCACGGTGTTCACGACGTATTGCGGTCCGTCACACCCGGCACGGCCAAACTGGTCTTCCGCTCGCGCGGCGCTGGCCATGGCGTGAACTACTCCGTCAGCAGTTCGCCTGCGGCTTGCCAGGACTTCCGATCCATCGGCAACGTCGCGTATAGCGGCCGGGGCGTGGTCTATCCATGGATTGCGAACATGACCGAACGCACGCGCGGCGCAATCCTCAAGACGCAACCCTTCATCGAGCATGAAGTCGACGTCAAGCCCGGGGACAGCATTCAGGTGCGCGGCCTCGGCCGCTGGGATCAAAACGCCGGGCTGTATATGCGCTCTGGCACTTGTGGCCCAGTGGTCGCAAGGTTCAATCCGAAGGCCGACCATGCCTACCTTATCGACTTCGTCTGGGGAGAGAACCTGAGTTGCACCCAAGTCGTCATGGATGCAACGGTGCCAGAGCAGCCAGCGCCGGTACAAGCGGAGCAAGTGTCGGGGTGCAATTGACTTGAGGCGTTCGAATGACCGGCGACAGCCGCATGCAGGCGCTGGGTGCGGCCAATCTCGCCATGAGCGGCAAGCAGGTCTGCGACACGGCCAGCTCTCCGGCTAGCCCCTCATGCAAGCGGCGTGGCGCCGGTCCACACACCCAGGTACGCCACCGCTTTCTCCTTCTCGATCGCCGCGCCGCTTCGCTCGATCGACGCCGGTGATTTCTTCGCGAAGTCCGCGATCGACTGAGACAGGTTCCAGACCTCCGTGCGGTCGATCAGCAGCAGGCGGTCGTGCAGTGATTTGTCGCGTGCGAGGCGGACTTCGAGCGGACGCGCAGATCTGTACTGCGCCTGCCAGCGACTGGCCGCCGGCGCGAGGCCGGCCTTGGTCCCGGCGCGATCACCCAGGATGAGGATGTGCACGCCTTCCTGTGCGGCGATGGCGATGTCCGTCAGCGCGGTGGCGTTCACGTAGGGATCGACGATCAGGACCTCGCGCTTGGCCGCGCGCACCACTTTCGCCAGTTCGGCGAACACGTCGAAGGGCGAGCGTGCAGCGATGAATGCGCCACGTGGCGCGTCGCCCGCAAAGGCCGCAGCGGGCGGCAAGCCGCGATCGAGCACGGCGGCGAGGCACCGCCCTGGCGCGACACGGAAGAGGCCGCGCCGAGGGGCCACGGGCCGGTGGCCGTTCGAACCGGCCGCGCCGTGCGTGGCACGGTGCGCCGGCTCATTGCCGACGTTCACGATGAGCTGCACCGATCCGCCGTGGACGGAAATGGCGAAGCAGGGGAGGTCACTATCATTCGAGGTAGCCATGATGTGCGGTTCCTTCGTTGGTTGCACGTTGTGGTTAGAGCCTCGTTGGTGTTGGTAGCACCTTCGGGGCTCGCCTTTTTGCTCAGAGCGAAGCCCTGAGCGTCCTTTGCGCGTGGCCGAACACAGGACGCGGTCGACGCATGCAGCAACCTGCCATTTCACCGCGATGCGGCGCCTGCGCGAATCCCGGCGGTTCGGAAACTGGCGAGGGAAATGTCTGGGGTTGAGGTCTTGCCTGAAGAAGGTTCGCGCGGCTTTCGCTACAGCGACGAAACCAGTCTTCCCAGGCTCAACAGGGCCTGCTCGCTGCGCGCATCCCGGATACGGCCGTCCAACCGCCTCGGCAAAGGTGGCCTGCCTAACCGCCAGCACGACTCGTGGAGTCCCCGGGACCCCACGAGTCGCGCTCAGTTCAAAGTTGAATCCGATCGATCTTCGCGCCTTTCAGCGATATACCGGCTTCCAGCCAGACGTTGGTGAGCACGAAACCCACCACAGGCTGCTGAGCAGTGTTGGTGTCGATGATTCCATCGGAGCCTTCCGCAAACTACGTGCGATGCCGTTGTCGTCAACGGCTTGGTGGCTGACGGCAAGGCGTACGACTACTCGATTGAGCTCGACCTGGAACTGGATGGTGACCTTCCGCGGCTCACCACCCCCAAGTACTCTGAAGTAAGCAGACGAGACCCCGCGCCACCACTTCGTGCTCGAGGCCCGGACTGTTCGAAGTGACGGTCTGGTTGCCGCACGAAGCGCTGCACGACATGGACATGCGGCAGCGCGTCGAGTCGTGGACGACAGAGCATTGGGACTCGGTCAACTACTATTTGCGAAACAGCCGAGGCATTGGCCTTGGCCACAAAGTCGCTGCAGTACCGAAGCACCTCCATGCGACGCTGTTCGGAGACCGAGAACCGGAAGTCGCAGTTTTAGCAGTAGAGGGGCGGACTTTGACCTTGCTATTCAAACGAGCATAGGGCGAGCTCGACGCCGACCTCCAGCCAACGGCTTTGAGCGGCCAAGCACAGGCAAGCTGTTTCCTGACGGCCGGATGAGCGCCTGCTGACATGCCGGCCCTATCGACGGCTGGTTGCTTGGGCCAGAAGCGCTTCCATCCGACCGGCCACCGGTGGCTCGGGTAACGGAATTCCGTGATCGACAAGCGCGCCTGCGTTTCCTAGCATCGGCAGGGGCAACAGATCGTTACAGATCCTGGGTCCAGTGTTTTCGCCCATGCAGAGGCGGCGCTCCTGTCCGGAGTGCTGCCGTGAATTCAGACCTTCAACGCGCACATGTCTGCGGCATGAGCCCCCGCAGGGCCAATGCCCGCGGACGCGCCAAACGAGATGGACAGATTCGTGATCCAACAACGAAATCCGCAGCGCCTTGCTGCTTGGAGTGCGGCATCCATGGTCGCGCTGGCACTGGCAGCATGCGGCGGTGGAGGTGACAGTAGGATCGATCTGCTTCCCGTCGTGCAGGCCACCAGCTTCACCATTGGCGGCAACGTCTCGGGCCTCGCAGGCACGCTGGTGTTGCGCAACAACGGACGGGACGATCTCACGCTCAAGTCCGACGGCCCCTTCCGCTTCGCCGATCCTGTGACCGCCGGCAATCCCTACGCGGTCGCCATCGCGCAGGAGCCCGAGGGCCAGACCTGTGCAGTGAGCGCGGGCCAAGGCACGGCCACGACGACCGTCACGGACGTGCGAGTGGCGTGCTCGGCCGCCGTACACACGGTCGGCGGCACGCTCTCCGGTCTGACCGGCGGAACGCTGGTGCTGCGCAACAACGGCACTAACGCGCTGAGCCTCACGGCCGACGGAAACTTTGCGTTCGCGCAAGCGCTGCCCGAAGGCGCGATGTACGACGTGACCGTGGGCACGCAGCCTGCCGGGCAGCTTTGCACGCTCACCGGGGCAAGCGGCATGGTCAACACGGCCGTCACCTCGATCGCGGCCCGCTGCGCGACCGACCCGTCGTCGGTACCGCCGCCGATTCCTGCCGCCCCCACCGTGGGCTACGCGGCCAAGGCGTTCCTGTTCAGCTGGCCGGCCATCGCCAACGCCACCTATTACCGCCTGGGCGAGGACCCCGGGGCCAGCGGCAGCTTCACCGTGCTGGCCGACAACCTCGGCAGCACGACCTATGCGCTCCAGGACCTGGCCCTGAACCAGCCGCCGGCGGCTTGGCGCTATGCCCTGCAGGCCTGCAATGCCAATGGCTGCAGCCCCTGGTCGCTTCCGGCCACGGCGGATGGCAACCGGGCGATCGGCTATTTCAAACCGGCGGCCACCGGCACCCGCAACTTCGGTCTGGGTATTTCCCTGTCCCCGGACGGCAGCGTCATGGCCGTTGGCGCTTCGAACACTGTGGAGTTGTTCACGCGCAGCGCGGGCCAATGGCAGTGGGCGCAAACGCTGAGCTTCCAGGCCGGGAGCCTTCCCAGACCCGTCATCTCGGACGACGGTACGCTGCTGGTGGGCATCTACGGCCACGACGGTGCCTTCAACGACCAGGGGCAGGTGCAGCTGTTCTCGAGGACTCCCTCAGGCTGGACCCAAGCCGACGTGTGGGACCCGCCTGTGCCTCGTGCCCTCGGCAACTTTGGCGCGTTCCTGGGTGTCTCCCGGGACGGCACGGTGGCAGTGGTCGGAGAGTACGTGAGCGCGAGGGGCGGAAGCTTTCACGTGTACCGCAAGACAGGCGTCACCTGGGCGCGAGAGGCGACCATCGAACCAGACCATCCGCAGCCAGGTGCGCTGTTCGGTGTACAGGCGAAAATCTCGGCCGACGGCGGCACGATCGTGGTGGGCGCACAGTACGAAGGCAGTGGCTCGCCCACCGATGAAACCGACACGAGCGCGGCCAATGCCGGCGCGGCGTTCGTCTATGGCTACGACACGGGCGCGGGCGCATGGACCAAACGTGCCTACCTCAAGGCACCGGCGCCCGCAACCGGCGATCTACTCGGGGCCTCCACCGCCATCTCGGCCGATGGCGACACAGTGGTCATCGGCGCGCGCAATCAGTCGGTCGCCGGCGTGTATCGCGCTGGCACGGCCTATGTGTTCCGGCGCAATGCGGGCACATACACCCTCGCCCAGACGATCCAGTCCCCTCAGCTCATGCCCGAGGCGTACTTCGGCGGTTTTGGCCTGGCGCTCACGCCGGACGGCACCGCCTTGGCTATCGCCGCGCTCGGGGACTCGAGCGGTGGAACTGGGGTCGGTGCTGACGCGACGCAGGGCGCAGCCGCGTTCGCCGGCGCGGTGCACTTGCATCAACTCGCAGGCGGGCAATTCGTCCACTCGAACTATTTGAAGGCCAGCAACACCGGAAGCGGCGATGGGTTCGGGGATGCACTGGAAATCTCGGCGGACGGCCGCACGGTCGCCGTGGGCGCGTCGCGAGAAGGCAGCGCTGCGAGCGGCATCGGTGGCGATCAAGCTGACAACAGCATTCCTGGCCGGGGGGCGGTGTACCTCTATTAGAGCGAGCGGCCGAGGCGCGATAGGGTACGCGGGGTGGTGGTGCGGTCACGTCAATTTCTGGTCTGGAAAGTCGGAGTTGAGTGGCGGCGCCCACAGATGGCCTGAGAGTCAGTAGCAGGTCAGGCCGCGGATGTATGACCCACACAGCACCAGAGAAACGCGCAGGTTGTCGATCGTTGGTGCTTTCGCGGTACGTAGCCTTCGAGACAAGCCAGGCGCAGGCGAACTGGAAAAGGGCATGACTATCAGCGTTCAACCCGTGCCATACAAGGGCAACGATCGGCTGCTTTTCGGCATCATCATGGGCGTCGTCGCGTTCTGGCTGTTTGCCCAGACGACGCTCAACATCGCGCCCGACATGAGCCGCGACCTCGGTATGGATGCGAACATGATGAACGTCGCGGTGGCCATCACGTCGCTGTTCTCGGGGATCTTCATCGTGGTGATGGGCGGCTTGGCCGACCGTGTTGGCCGGATGAAGATCACTCGCAGCGGCTTTTACCTGAGCATCGCCGGCTCGCTCCTGGTGGCGATCACGCCGCGGGGTCAGTTGGCCGCACCGGTCATGCTGGTTGGCCGTGCGCTGCAAGGCCTGTCGGCCGCCTGCATCATGCCGGCCAGTCTGGCGCTGGTGAAAGCGTTTTGGGACGGTTCCGATCGCCAGCGCGCCATCAGCATGTGGTCGATCGGCTCCTGGGGCGGCTCGGGCCTGTGCTCGCTGGTTGGGGGTCTGATGTCGCAGAACTTCGGCTGGCGCTCGATCTTCTGGGTGGCGATCGCGGTAAGCGTGCTCGGCTTGTGGATGATGCGCGGCACGCCCGAGAGCAAGGCCGAAACCAAGGGCGACTACGAGTTCGACCTGTCTGGTGTGCTCGCTTTCATGGTCGCCATGGTGGCCCTGCAGGTGCTGGTGACGCAAGGCAATAAGTTGGGCTGGACCAGCCTCGTCGGCCTGGGTTTGCTGGCGGCCACGGTGGTGGTCGGCTGGCTGTTCGTCCTCATTGAGGACAAGGCGCCCAATGCCTTTTTCGACTTCAGCCTGTTCAAGAACGCGACCTACACCGGCGCGACGATCTCCAACTTCCTGATCAACGGCACCGCCGGCACGCTGATCGTGTCGCTGCAACTGGTGCAGATCGGCGGCAACATGAACGCTCAGCAGGCCGGCTTCCTGACTCTGGGCTACGCGATCGCCATCATCGCCTTCATCCGCGTGGGCGAAAAACTGCTGCAGCGCTTCGGTCCGCGCAAGCCGATGATCTGGGGCTGCCTGATCACCGGCCTTGCGATCCTCCTGGTGTCGCCCGCCAACCTGCTGCTGTCGAACTACAAGATCTTGGCGAGCGTGGGCTACACCTTGTTTGGCGTCGGCTTGGCGTTCTACGCCACCCCCTCGACTGATGCGGCCCTGTCGAACCTGCCAGCGGCCCAGACAGGGTCGGGTTCTGGCATCTACAAGATGGCGTCGTCGCTGGGGGCCGCCTTCGGCGTGGCGATCTCCGCAGCCATTTTCACGGCGCTGAGCGCCAACAGTTCGAGCGTGAACTGGCTGGACGGCGTGATCACCTTCAGTGGCCGCCAAGACAACCTTGCCGTGCGGGAGGCCGCCATCGTCGCGCTTGGCTTCAACGTGTTCATGGTCGCCATGGCGATGGTCGCGGTCATGCTCACGATTCCAAAGGGAAGAAAGGCACAGGCCTGAGTTCCGGCGCCGACGGCAAGCACCCTCAATCCGGCCTCGGGCAACACCTCTTCCAACTGGAGTACTTCAACCTCGCTTCTTCACTCCTGGAGCTGTCATGAATCCCCTCACCCAGGCGCTCGCCTCTTTCGAACCCGTCTTGATGACCGATCTCGAGGCGCTCTACAAGGACATCCACGAGCATCCCGAGCTGTCGATGCAGGAAGTCCGCACCGCAAAGATCGCGGCCGACGCGATGGAAGGTCTCGGCTACGAGGTGACGCGCAATGTCGGCGTGACCGGCGTGGTCTGCGTCATGAAGAACGGAGCCGGACCGACTGTGATGCTGCGCGCCGACATGGATGCCCTGCCGATGGCCGAGAACACAGGGCTGCCGTATGCCAGCACCGTGACGGCACGCGACGAGGAAGGCGTCGAGGTCGGCGTCGCGCATTCGTGCGGCCACGACATGCACGTGACGTGGATGGTCGGCGCCGCGCGCATCCTCTCCGCGAACCGCGCCGCTTGGAGCGGCACGATGATGATCGTGTTCCAGCCCGGCGAGGAAACGGCCGAAGGCGCCAACGCCATGGTGCGCGATTGGGGCGAGGGCCGCTTTCCCAAGCCGGACGTCATCCTCGGGCAGCATGTCATGGTTGGTCCGGCGGGCACTGTGAACTATCGTCCTGGTGTCACGCTGTCGGCCGGCGACAGCCTGAAGATCAAGCTGTTCGGACGCGGCTCGCACGGCTCGCAGCCGCAGACTTCGATCGATCCGGTGATCATGGCCGCCGCGACCACACTGCGCCTGCAGACCATCGTCTCGCGGGAGATCGCGCCGACCGAGCCGGCGGTGCTGACTATCGGCTCGTTGCAGGCCGGCACCAAGGAGAACATCATCCCCGACGACGCCACCATCAAGCTGAACATGCGCACGTTCAGCGAGGACACGCGCGAGTACATGCTCAAGTCGATCCGTCGCATCTGCTGCGCCGAGTGCGACGCATCCGGCGCCGAGCGACCGCCCGAGTTCACGACCATCAACAGCTACCCTCTGACCGAGAACGACCTGGTCGCCACGCAGAAGGTGGCGCAGGCGTTCGGCCAGCAGTTCGGCGAAAACGCCTCGTTGGCGCCCGGTCCGGCTTCGGCCAGCGAAGACTTCAGCATCTTTGGCCGTTCCTGGAGCGTGCCCTATGTGTTCTGGTTCGTCGGCGGCACCGACCCCTCGGAGTACGCCAAGGCCAAACAGGAGAAAACCCTCAACAAGATCCCCAGCAACCACTCGCCGAAGTTCGCGCCTCTGATTCACCCGACGCTCGAAACTGGTCTGCAGGCCATGCTCACTGCCGCCAGTGCGTGGCTGTGTCCCCGCACGGTAGCCTGACTGCGCCGCCCGGTGCCGAGCCCATCACGGTTGCGCCTCGGCCACGACGGGCGCATCCTGAGGTACCGACCTTATGACCGTCCACGAACTGACCCTTGCCGGTCTGAATGACCACCTGCTCTTCACCATCCTCGACCTGGCTGGCACCTTCGCCTTCGCGGTCAGCGGCGCCGTTGCTGCCAGAGATCGTGGGCTCGACTGGTTCGGCATCATCACCATCGCATTCACGGTCGCGTGTGGCGGAGGCGTGCTGCGCGACCTTTGCATCGGCGCGGTGCCGCCCGCCGGGCTGACGGACTGGCGCTACCTTGCCACCGCCGTGGCCGCGGCGGTCATGACGATGGCCGGCCAAGGACTGGTCGTTCGGCTCGCGCATCCGGTGACCCTTTTCGACTCCCTGGGCCTCGGGCTGTTCGCAGTGACAGGAGCGCAGAAGGCGCTGATCTTCGGCCATAGCGCAGAAGTTGCAGTGCTACTGGGGGTGGTCACCGCTGTGGGCGGCGGGGTGGCGCGCGACGTGCTGTTGAATCGCGTACCGGTGATCCTTCAGCGTGAGATCTATGCATCTGCAGCGCTGGTCGGTGCGGGCATCGAAGTCGCAGGAGAGCGCCTTGGATGGGTGTCGAACGGGCGGACTTGGATCGCCTTGCTGACGTGCTTCGGGCTGCGCTACCTGTCTTTGCGCTACAAGTGGAACCTTCCGCGTTCGACCGGGCACGATGATAGCGACAACTAGCGGCGAATTCCCTGGAGCCGAAAGCCCGTGGCTAAGCCCGCCCCAGCAACGCGGCCGGGTTAGGAAGGCCTGGCGGCCGCGGCGCGCCGGCTCTGACCCGGCGCATCTGGGGCTCAGGCTCTGAAAGTCTCTTGATGGCAGAGGCCCTGGATGCTGACGCATAGTCGTGGGGGACCACGAGCACGTCTGCGTCCGAGTAGCCAAGAATCCGATTCGCCGTGCTCTCGACGAAGAGGTCGCGCAGCCGCGATGAGGGTCGCTTGCCGACAACGATGAGCTCAGCTCCACTATGCTGCTGTTGCACGACCGTTTGCCGGGCAGCGTCGCCGTGACCGACGGCAGACTGCACCCGATTGCGCCTCGCATCGTATGAGTCCGTGAGCCAGAACATCCTGTCGTGAGCAGAGCGACGACACTCGTGGCGGTAGGACCTGATGGCGCGCTCCGACACCTCGGCGTACCGAAGCTTTCCCTCGCTGGCGGTGTTGGCTGCGTGGAAGAGCTCAACCTGGGCCAGCTTGTTGAGAGCGAAGCCGAACTCGACGAGCGCGCGCGATGCGTCCGAGAAGTCCACGGCCACAAGCAGGCTTCGGTAGCCGTCGCTGGCCTTGCGACGCACGACGAGTACCGGTCGCTGAGCCCTGCGAAGAAGGCCCTCAACAGGCTGTCCCATGATGAAGGAGCGCACGCCCCTTACTGGCTCCGTGCCCCAAACCACGAGGTCGGCACATCGCGCCTCTGGCAGGACGTCGCCTACGGAAACTGCAAGCTGGCCGGCAGCACGGACACGGATGCTGTGGCGCTGGGAAAGCTGCGTGGCATGGTGCGCAAGCCGGCACGCAGCGTCGGGCGGCGGCGCCTCTCCCGGGTAGGAAATGTAGAGAAGCTTGAGGGTCGCGCCATGCTCCGCGCAGAGGAGTGCGGCTCGTGTGAGGGCGTGGTCGCCCTGAACGGAGAAATCGGTAACAGCAAGAATCGAATGGGGGGTCAATGGATAAGTCCTTTCCTGGTGGCGCGCGCAACCCTCCGGCGTCCGAAAGGAGCCAGATGCAGCGCAGTTGAACAAGATGCTCGCTGTGCGAGCCGGCTCTGGCGGTGGCCTACGTGCTGTAGTCGCCGCTCGCCTCGGGCTGGAAGACGATGGCGACGATTTCCGCGGCGCACTCGTCGCCCATGGGCGAGTTCCACTTGGCGACGGTGCCGCACTTCATTCCCAGGAGGCTGTTGCCGACGGGGGAAAGGACGGAGATGAGGCCCGCTGCCGGCTCCGCGTCGCGCGGATAGCAAAGCGTGAGGGTCTGGCGCTGGTGAGTCTGGACATCCAGGAGCTCTACGCGCGAGTTCATCGTCACGATGTCCGCCGGTACCGCTCGGGAGCCGGTCACCTCTGCGCTTGCAAGGACGTCCGCCAGGGGTGGCGGCAGTTCCCGGTTGAGCAGCTTGGTCAGCCGGGCGAAATCAAGGTCGGTGAGCGTGCGCTCGCCATGAACAACTGCATGCATTTGAAGCACTCCATCGAATGCGAACGTCACCCAGGCTTGATGAGTATCCGCGACCGCGCGAGGCTGGCGCCCGGCGGTGAATGGTTGCGCTGAAAGGGAAGGGGAGCGAACCGCCGGGCTTAGGAGTGTGCAGGCGTCAGCTTGCGACGCGCCTTCTTTGCGACCGCACGCGCATACGCCGCTGCGAGGAGCAGCGCCGCCAGGGCATGGGTGCAAACAAGGGTGGTGGTCATGAGTCGAGTGTAGGCAACTGGCTGTATTGTGCAACCCGCACAAGAATTGGCCTCACGGTCCTTGCCAGATTGCGCGTTCGATGAAGCGGCCCCAGGCTAAGCATGGCGACCTGCGAAAGTCAAACGGCGCCAAAGGGCGCCGTTTGATTGCCTGCAGTGGAAGCCATGCTGGTGAATGCTATCGCCTGGTCATCGGCTCACCCGCGGTGGCGCAAGCGCCGGGCTATACCTGACGCGCGCCATCATCATAGGCCTGACGTGCGGGCAATTACGCGCCGGGCTGGCTGGGAGGCGAACCTGCTCATCGGGCGGGAATCTCGGCTCGCCACGCATTGCCACCCTCAGCAGGAAGCCCCTCAATGTCCGATGACTCCCTCCCAACGTTTGCCCGCCGGCTCTCGGCCGAGTGGTTGTCACTCTACTGCGCGGACCCCCGCCGGCAATACTTGCCCGTGGGGTACAAGGCCGAATTGAAAAAGGTGGCGCCCGCTGATGTCAGAGGCTTCCTTCGCGCCGCCCCCGATCAGATCTCAGTTTGCTTGGAAATCTCCAGGGCGTCGTCCACCTCGATGCCGAGGTGGTCCCGGCCGAGGCCATCTTCGAGCCGAGCTACGAGACCGGCAAGGCGGTGCGCTGGCGCATCCAGCAGCCCGGCGAGGTGCCGATGGGCATCGCGGGCATCTACACGAAATGGCGCTCGCCGGAGGGGCAGGAGCTCTTCAGGTTCGCCATGCTGACGGTCAACGCAAACGGCCACCCGGTGTTCCAGCGCTTCCACAAACCCGACGAGGAGAAGCGCATGGTGGTGATCCTCGACCCCGCGGACTACGACCGCTGGCTGACGTGCCCACTGGCAGAGGCGCCGACGTCCTTCAAGCAGTGGACGGGGCAACTGGATACGTTCGTCGCTCCATTGCCACCGCGGGCACCGAAGACCCACAGCGGGAAAGTCATCGTTCCGCCGCCGCCGCCCGACATGCGGGACCTCGACAAGCCGGACGATCAGCCGCCGTTGTTCTGAAGACGCGTTGCGCTGCCAGCCCATGTCGTTGGCAAGGGCAGAATGCCGCCAACCGCCGGAACCGGCCAACACCGGACGTTCCGGATTCACCCTCGATTGAGCGAAACGGCGTGATTGACATCTCCGATTTCCAGGTTCCGTTTCGTGATGTCGTGCTTCACGGCTCCGTCACGCGTGGCACATCCGGGAGCGCCCCGCGCACTCTGGCGCTCCACGGGGGCGGACGTTCAACGCGTCAGGGATTCCAACCCCTGCTTACGTCGTTGGCCGAGCGCGGGCACTCTTGCGCGGCGTTCGACTTCTCGGGGCATGGCGAAAGCAGCGGAGACCTTGCCGATTCGAGCCTGAGCCATCGTGCCGAGCAGGCGCTTGCTGTGGTCGAACACCTCAGGATGCGGCGCCCGGTCTCGATGATTGCGAGCAGCATGGGCGGCCACGTGGCGTGTACCTTGATTGATTCGCTGGCTCCAACGGCGCTCGTGCTTTACTGCCCTGCAGCGTACGAGCAAGCGGCACAGAACCTGGCCTTCGGGCCGGCCTTCAGGCAGGTTATCCGTGCGACAACCTCCTTTGCTGCGTCTCCAGCCTTCGACGCCCTTGAGCGATTCAGCGGTAGGCTGCTTGTGGTGTGTGGCTCGGAGGACTCAGTCATACCCAAGGAGGTCGAACGCGAATACGTCACACGCGCCCGGAAGGCGAAGAGCGTTGAGGTGATTCGCTTGGCCGGTGCTGGCCATCGCCTTCACGACTGGCTTGGAACTCACCCAGCTCAGTCCGCCGCCGTCTTCGAACGCGTCTTGGCTACGCTACGGGGCGATGCATAGCTCACCGCGCCACGCGCCCGGAACGAAGTAGCGGCAGAATGCGGCGAAGAGCAGAACTTCCCCAGCAACCCACCAATGCGAGTTCTTCGAACGGAACGCTTTGTGCTTCGGCCCTACGAGCCCGCCTTGCGCAGCGCATTCCTAGCGTGGATGGAGGATGACTTCATCGAAGGGTTCTTGAGCCGCTCACTCCCTGATATGCCGAAGGGCGAGCGTCTTCTTGAAGGCTTCGTTCGCCGTTCGTCCGCAGCCCTCCCTGATGCGCGTGTATGGGCGGTGACCGGGGCGCCGGATGACGACCTGGTCGCGCATATCGAGTGCAAGGCGACGGCGAAGACCTCTGGCGACGAGCTCGAGCTCATCTATGCCGTGCGCGGCGGTCGCGAAGGAAGAGGCGTTGCCACGGAGGCGGTCAATGCGGTTGCATCTGCACTCGCCCCGACTGGCGTGGACGTCGTGGCCTACATCAATCCTGCCAACGGCGCCTCCCGACGCGTTCTCCAGAAGGCTGGTTTCACCCAGCAGGAACACGCGGTGCCGGGCCAGGGCGAGCGATGGGTTCGTTCCGGGCACCGGGCGGCGCCCGCCAACGCGTGAGCATCCGGCCGCGCGGGGAAAGGCAGAATGCGGCTGCGGATTCAACCGGTCGATGCAACACATTCGCTGAACATCTCAGCGGGTGTATGGAAGCCGAGCGTCTTGCGCGGCCTCTCGTTCAATTGTCTAGCGATCGCATTGAGTTGAAGCTGGGAGAACCCTGAGATGTCCATGCCCTTCGGCACGTACTGCCTGAGCATCCATTCGTGTTCTCGTTGCTTCCGCGCTGCCATGGGTTCTGCGGATCGCAAAAGTACACCTGAATGTCGGTGGCCAACGTGAACTTCTTGTGAGCGTGCATCTCCGTGCCTCTGTCCCAGGTCAGTGACTTGTAGAGCTCCTG